>CALBJM010000311.1 GCA_937893225.1 uncultured Erysipelotrichaceae bacterium
AAACGCATTCTCATCGACCTCATGAATAATTTTATTTAACAACTGCACTTCATATTTATTGATTGCTACATACAATATCTCTGTATCTGAATCAGTATATGCGCCTTTACCATTCCAATAGGTAACACCTCTACCAGTTCTTTCCATGATTATATGTTTTAATGCTTTGTTTTTCGTAAAAATCAATGCGGTCACATTTATATTCTGCGCATGAAAACGATCAGCTGTTGTATACAACAATGCTACAAATATCACAGAATACAAAATCGTTTGTAGATCATCAAAAAACAAGCAAATAGCAAATAAAACAATATTAAAGCCAATCGACAATTGTCCTGCTTTAAAATCCGGTTTCTTCTTTACAAGACACACTGTAGCAATATCCATACCGCCACAACAACCACTCCCACTCAACGCCAAGCCAACACCAATCCCACAAATCAATGCTGCAAATATAACATTTAACAACATATCGTTAACCAAAGGTTTGCTAAAAGGAGGCAACAAAGACAAAAGAACTGTTTGAATGACAACAGACAACAAAGTTTTAAAGCAAAATTCTTTATGCATGACTTTCAAAGCAACTAAGAAAAGAGGAATATTTAACACGAAGTTGATAATACCCAATGTATTCCAACTAGCAGAAATATTCACTAAATAATGCAATAAACGATTCAACAATTGCGACAAACCAATCATTCCGCCAAAATTTATGCCTGTTGGTGTAACAAATAACCATATACCCACCGTCAATAAAACGGATCCTGCAATAAGATTTCCATACTGTTTCATAACACCACCTATTATAACAATCATTGCTTTTTCCAACATCTGGAAATTTCTTCACATTTAATAAGCTTTTCATATACTTTCTACATATGGAGGAATACAACATGAAAAAAGTGGCATTATTTTTAGCAGAAGGTTTTGAAGAAGGAGAAAGTTTAGAAACGATTGATATTTTAAGAAGATGTGGAATTCAATGTGACAGTATTTCAATAGGAAGCAAAACTGTTACAGGAAGCCACGGAATTTGTGTGGTTGCAGATGCTTTGATTTCTGAAACTGATTTAAATACTTATGATATGATTGTTTTGCCAGGAGGATTACCTGGTGCAGAATATCTAAAAAACGATAAAACTGTTATTGAAACGATTCAGCAATTCAACCAACAAGGAAAGTATATAGCTGCTATTTGTGCTGCACCAATGGCACTCAAACAAGCTAATATTACTACAGGTCGAACATTAACAAGTTATCCAAGTGAAAAATATGCACAATTATTCCAAGATGCAAATTACATTACAGATAAACTTGTTGTCATTGACGGAAATCTCATCACTTCCCAAGGTCCCGCAACAGTATTTCCATTTGCCTATACATTAGCCGAAATACTCGGCGGAAATGTTGAAGCAGTACAAAATGGTATGTTGTACACAAAGCTTGTCCAAAGCTATAAATAACTTTACAATAACAACTGGAGGATGCTATGAATAAACTTCCAGTTGTTTTATTAAGTGTGCTTTCCACACTAGAAAAAGGATCAACAAATTACGTTATCGCTTCTTACTTGCTCACACACAGCACGGAAGCAAATACACTATCTATCAAAAAAATTGCTTCGGAATGTCATGTTGGAATTGCATCCGTATCTAGGTTTATTCGGTCTATTGGATTAGATAATTTTTCAGATTTAAAAAATATTGTTCACGATGACAACAATACATTTCAACTTCTTGCGCAAAATGATTTGCAAACAGTACTAAAAGATTGCTATATGGCATCCATTGATGCATGTATCGCATCTATTGATATGCGTAAAATTCGAGTTCTGGCACAAGAAATCTATGATTCTGAATCTGTTGCTATATTCGGTTTATTAAAAGGCGAATCTGCAGTCATTACCCTACAAGCAGATTTATTTTCTTTGCATAAACCTGCTTTTAGTACATACAATTATAAAGAACAATTTGAATACATAAAAAACGCTAAGCCAGATGCATTGATCATTCTTTTTTCAGATACGTCACAATTTTTCAAATACTATGATATTCGTGCAATCAAAGACAAATTAGCACATTGTAATATTTGGATGATTGGCTCTGGAAAACCCGAAGAGTTC
>CALBJM010000312.1 GCA_937893225.1 uncultured Erysipelotrichaceae bacterium
GTTTCTTATACTAGAGACATGGAGAGTGAATTAGATGAAATTGCGGATGGAAAACGTGAAGAGGTACCTACACTGCGTGCATTTTATGATAAATTTGTACCTTTGTTAGATACTGCATATGAAAAAATGGAAAAGATTGCACCTGAAAAGGTTGGTGAAACTTGTCCAGAATGTGGTGGAGAACTTGTATATCGCAATTCTAGATATGGTAAGTTTATCTCTTGCTCGAATTTTCCAAAATGTAAATATACAAGATCTTTAGAAAATAAAGAAAAAGAAAAACCAGAGCCAACTGGTAAGATATGTCCTGAATGCGGCAGTGAGCTATTAAAGAGAAAATCACGTTTTGGCACATATTTTTTAGGTTGCTCTGCATTTCCAAAATGTCATTACATGGAAAATCTAGAAGGTGAAAGAATCGTTTCACGTAAGGATAAAGCAAAAGCAGAAAAGAAAACAACGTCAGAAAAGAAAACAACAAAAAAGACTACGAAGAAAAAAACGACCACGAAAAAGAAGGAGAATGAAGCATGAAGGAAGCAATTGTAATAGGTGCAGGACTAGCAGGTTGTGAAGCTGCTTGGCAGCTTGCACAAAGAGGTATTCATGTCAAACTTTATGAAATGAAGCCACATAAAAAGTCAGATGCCCACCATCTAGATACTTTTGCGGAACTTGTTTGTTCCAATTCACTTCGCTCTGATGCACTCAGCAACGCTGTAGGTTTATTGAAAGAAGAAATGCGTACGATTGGTTCTTTGATCATGGAAGTAGCAGATTCTACTTCTGTTCCTGCTGGCAGTGCACTTGCTGTGGATCGTACAGCTTTTTCTTCAAAGATTACAGAACGCATTCGTCAGCACGAAAATATTGAAATCATTGATGAAGAAGTTACATCTATTCCTTCAGCTCCATGCCTCATTGCTACAGGACCTCTTTCTTCGGAAGGGATGGTAAAAGCTATCGGAACTATCATTGACAATAAGTATTGTTATTTTTATGATGCTGCAGCTCCAATCGTTACTGCAGAAAGTATTGATATGTCGATTGCCTATAAAAAAAGTAGA
>CALBJM010000313.1 GCA_937893225.1 uncultured Erysipelotrichaceae bacterium
GCAAATTATGTGCATCAAGTGAAAGAGTATATTGATGCACATTATGTGAATATGGTTTCATTGGATGAGTTGGCACATATGTTTTTTATTGACAAGTATTATTTAACAAAAGTCTTTAAAGAAGCATATGGTGTAACAATTAATACATATGTTATGAATTGTAAGATTACTGCTTCTAAACAATATTTACGCTTTTCTGATTTGTCTCTAGAAGACATTAGTCACAAAATAGGCATGCATAGTGCAAACTACTTTTGCAGGGCTTTTAAAAAAATAGAAGGGATTACACCTGGGGAATATCGAAAAGATTGGTAAAAACCAATATTGTGCTATCAATAGACAATATTGGTTCTTTTTTTATTTGTTTACTTTCTTTAAAATTGTATCGTTGAGAGGAATGAAAAAATGACAAAAGTTGCATTAATTACGGGTATTACAGGACAAGACGGTTCTTATCTAGCAGAGTTTTTGTTAGAAAAGGGTTATGAAGTACATGGTATTACAAGACGTGCTTCTATTTCCAATACAGGTAGAATCGATCATATTATTGATAAAATTCATTTACATGATGGAGATCTAACAGACTCTACATCTTTGATTCGTATTTTAAAGGAAACACAGCCAGATGAAATTTATAATCTTGCGGCACAGTCTCATGTACAGGTTTCTTTTGATGTTCCAGAGTATAGTGGTGATGTAGATGCATTAGGTGTTCTTCGTATTTTGGAAGCTGTTAGAATGCTTGGTTTAACAAAGAAGACGAAAGTTTATCAGGCTTCTACTTCTGAATTGTTTGGTAAGGTTGAAGAAATTCCACAAAGAGAAACAACACCTTTCCATCCATATTCTCCATATGCGGTTGCTAAGCAATATGGTTTCTGGATGATCAAAGAATATAGAGATGCATATGGCATGTTTGCGGTAAATGGTATCTTATTCAACCATGAGTCTGAAAGACGTGGTGAAAACTTCGTTACAAGAAAGATTACATTAGCTGCTGGTAGAATTGCTGAAGGCCTACAGGATCATTTAGAGCTTGGAAATATGGATTCTTTACGTGACTGGGG
>CALBJM010000314.1 GCA_937893225.1 uncultured Erysipelotrichaceae bacterium
CAATGATAAAAAGCCTTTGATTGGTCTAGTTTCTCGTTTGACAAATCAAAAGGGTATTTATATGATCACGGATCGTATCCGTGAGATCATGGGCATGGATGTTCAGTTCGTTGTTCTAGGTACTGGTGAAGAAAATGCAGAAAATGCATTTAAGTGGATGGAACAGGAATATAAAGGACAGGCTGTGTATTATTGTGGATACAATGAAGATCTTGCACATTTGATCTATGCTGGATGTGATTTGTTCTTGATGCCTTCTTTGTATGAGCCTTGTGGCATTGGTCAATTGATAGCAATGCATTATGGAGCATTACCAGTTGTAAGAGAAACAGGTGGTTTGAAGGATACTGTTCAGCCATTTAATCAATATACTGGTGAAGGAAATGGTTTCTCATTCTGGGCTGCAAATGCGGATGATATGGTTTATACATTGCGTTGGGCAATAGAGCAGTACAATACAAATAGACCTGGTTGGAAAGGTTTAGTAAAGTCTGCAATGATGACAGATGTTTCATGGGATCAGTCTGCTGGTATTTATGAGCAGTTGTACTATGAAATCTGTAATTGGCCAGATAAGTGATTTATTGAGAAGTACAGTAGATACGATGTATCTTGTACTTCTTTTTTTGTATAAAAAAGTCTGTATCCATTATAGAATACAGACAATTTTTTTAGTCTAGATCTTCACCATTAGATTTACAAACTTTTTGATACCAATAGAAAGAATCTTTCTTAATTCTCTTGAGATCTTTTAAATCAAATTCATCACGATTGACATAAATGAAGCCATAGCGCTTTGTGATGCCTTGATGTGTAGAAATTAAATCAAATGCAGACCATGGAGAATACCCAAAGAGTTCAACGCCATCTGTAATAGCTTCACGACATGCTTGGATATGTTGACGTAAATAGTCAATACGATAGTCATCGTGGACCTTACCATCTTCCGTGAGTTCATCTGGTACACCGCATCCATTTTCTGTAATGATGAGTGGCAAGTGATATCTTTCCCAGAGTTGTCTGAGTGTAATGCGTAGACCAACAGGGTCGATTCCCATACCCAGTGGCGTATATACTGCGTTTTTATTATGTACATATGAACCTAATCCTGGATATGTCATCAAACCAGTCATGAAGTCTTTGTTTTGTGCTGCTTCTGCTTTGAGCTTTTCACCTTCTTCTTGACTGACGTATTTTACACATCCTGCACCATAATAATTAAAGGCGATGAAATCTGGATGACCATTAGCCAAATCTTTCATGTCTTCTTCTGTAGTTTGTGGTGCAACACCTCTTTCTTTAAACCATTGCATGAGAGCTTCAGGATATGTGCCAAATACCGCAGTGTCTAAGAAAAGACGATTACGTAATTGATCAGCGTCCATTGCGGCAAGGTTGTCTAATGGAGAAGAAGAGGCTGGATAGATGGCTGTGATATTTGGAGCAGGTCCAATCTTAGCGTCACACATTTCATGACACATCTGCATTGCTTTTGCTTGTGCAACAAGCATATGGTGATTTGCTTGCCATATTGTCTTTTCGTCCTTGTAATCACGGTAACCTTGATAGAGAACCATCATGTTTTGTTCATTGATTGTTAAGAAATATTTAACTTTGTCACCATATTCTTCAAAACAAACACGACAATATTTTAAGAACGCATCAATGCAACGACGATCAGCCCAACCACCATAGCGCTTTTGTAAGCAATCTGGTAAGTCGAAGTGATAGAGCGTTACAACTGGTTCAATTCCATATTTGTGACATTCATCAATGACGTCATGATAATGTTGTACGCCTAGTGCATTGACATCTCCATCTCCTGTAGGAATGATTCTTGGCCAAGCAATAGAAAAGCGAAATTCTTTGAAACCCATTTCTGCCATGAGTGCAATATCTTCTTTGTATCTGTGATAATGGTCTATTGCAACTTTAAAGTCTGATGTTCCTTCTGGAATTTCAGCTGTATCTGAAACGGATGGAGATTTTCCATCTTCATCCCATGCACCTTCACATTGGTAGGCACTACTTGATCCACCCCATAAAAATCCTTCTGGAAATGGTTTTAAATTTTTGTAATCCATAATAATTCCTCCGATAGGGTTATTATACCAAAAAATGAAAAGGGTTACATTGAATATGACATGAATTTAGTGTAAGAAATTCGTGAATTATTGCACAAAAAGTTGAGTTTGTGTTTTTATTCAAGTTGAGTGGGTGGTATAATGATGTCATAAATTAGGAGGAAATTTTTTACATGTCTAAGATTACAGTAAAAGATCTGGATGTTAGAGGCAAGCACGTCATCGTTCGTGTAGACTTCAACGTTCCACACAAAGACGGTGTTATCACTGACGATAATCGTGTCAGAGCAGCATTGCCAACGATTAACTATTTGACAGAAAATGGAGCTAAGGTTTTATTACTTTCACATTTAGGTAAAGTTAAGACTGAAGAAGATAAGGCTAAGAATGACATGAGCATTGTTGCTGATTGTCTAGCTAAGTTGCAGAGTGCACCAGTTAAGTTTGTTAACGCAACACGTGGTGAAGAACTTGAATCTGCAGTAAAGGCACAGGAAGATGGTTCTATCGTTCTTATGCAGAATACACGTTATGAAAAGGGTGAATCTAAGAATGATCCTGAACTTGGTAAGTATTGGGCTTCTTTAGGAGATCTTTTCGTAGAAGATGCATTTGGTTCTGTACATAGAGCACATGCTTCTACAGTAGGTATTCCTAGCAATTTACCTGCAGGTTGTTCTGCAGTAGGTTTCCTTGTTGAAAAGGAATTGAATGTACTTGGTGGTGCATTGAACGATCCACAGAGACCATTCGTAGCTATTCTTGGTGGTGCTAAGGTTTCTGATAAGATTGGTGTTATTGAAAACTTATTGAAGATTGCTGATAAGGTATTGATTGGTGGCGGCATGTCTTATACATTCTCTGCTGCTGTTGGTGGTAAGATCGGTGATTCTTTATTAGAAGCTGACAAGGAAGACTTAGCTAAGGAATTCCTTGAAAAGGGCAAGGGCAAGTTATTCTTGCCTGTAGATACTGTTGAAGCTAATGCTTTTGACAATGCTACAGATATTAAGACAGTTAAGGCTGGTCAAGTAGATGATGGTTACCAGGGTCTTGATATTGGTGCTGAAACAGTTGCTTTGTTTACAAAGGAACTTGAAGGTGCTAAGACAGTATTCTGGAATGGCCCTATGGGTGTATTCGAAAAGCCTGAATATGCAAACGGTACAATTGAAGTTTGCAAGGCTATTGCATCACTTGATGGTGCTACTACTATTATTGGTGGTGGTGACTCTGCAAGTGCAGCTAAGAACCTTGGATTTGCTGATAAGTTCTCTCATATTTCTACTGGTGGCGGAGCTTCTCTTGAATTCATGGAAGGAAAGGAGTTACCGGGTGTAGCAATTATCCCGGAGAAGTAATATAGACATGGCAAGAAAACCAATTATCTTCGGAAACTGGAAGATGAACAAGACACCTAGCGAAGCTAAGGAATTCTTCGAAGGTATCAAGGGATATGTAACAGGAAATGAAGCAGCTGAATATGGTATTGGCGCTCCATATGTTGATTTGACAATCGCAGTTGAAAATGCAGGGGCAATCAAGGTTGCTGCTGAAAACTGCAATGAACTTGATAGTGGTGCATATACTGGTGAAGTATCTGTACCAATGTTAAAGGAAGTTGGTATTACATACTGCATTATCGGACATTCTGAAAGAAGAGAATATTATGCTGAAACATCTGCACATTGTGCAGCTAAGGCTAAGAGATTGTTCGAAGCTGGTATCACACCAATTCTTTGCGTCGGTGAAACAGAAGCTGACTATGATGCTGGTAAGACAGCAGAAGTAGTAAGCACAGAATTGAAGGAATCTTTGGCTGGCTTGACAGCTGAAGAAGTAGGTAAGATCGTTATTGCTTATGAACCTATCTGGGCTATTGGTACAGGTAAGTCTGCTGATGTGAATACTGCTGAAGCTTGCTGCAAGCTTTGCAGAGACACAGTTAGAGAAGTTTATGGCGATGAAGCTGCTGATTCTGTAAGAGTTCAGTATGGTGGTTCCGTTAAGCCAAATAACATTAAGGAATATATGGCTTGCGAAGACATCGATGGTGCTTTGATCGGTGGTGCTTCTTTGAAGGTTGATTCTTTCAAGGAATTAGTTGACGCAACTAAGTAAGATTTCAAAGAGTATTACTCTTGAAATATATAGGTAAACAATAGGAGGAATATAAAGATGCCTAATTTTGTAGATCCAATTGCTGAAGTACATGCACGTGAGGTATTAGACTCTCGTGGTAACCCAACAGTAGAATGTGAAGTAACAACAGAATCCGGTGCTTGGGGCCGTGCAATCGTTCCATCTGGTGCTTCTACAGGTGAAAGAGAAGCTCTCGAACTTCGTGATGGCGATAAAGACAGATTCGATGGTAAGGGAACATTGAAAGCAACAGCAAACGTTAATGAAAAGATTGCTCCAGCTGTTCTTGGTTTGAATGTATTTGACCAGGCTTTGATTGATAAGACAATGATCGACCTCGATGGTACAGAATTCAAGAGCAACCTCGGTGCAAATGCTACACTTGCTGTATCATTAGCTGCTGCTAGAGCTGCTGCTGATTCTTGTGGACTTCCACTTTATAAGTATATTGGTGGTACAAATGGTAAAGTATTGCCAGTTCCAATGATGAACGTACTTAACGGTGGTTCTCATGCAGATTCTACAGTTGACTGTCAGGAATATATGTTAATGCCTGTTGGTGCTAAGTCCATCCACGAAGCAGTTCGTATGGGTGCTCAGACATTCCATGCTTTGAAGAAGGTTTTGAAGAAGTATGGTTATGATACAGGTGTTGGTGATGAAGGCGGATATGCTCCATCTTCACTCGCTAATGGTTCTGGACCATTGGAAGAACTCAAGAACGAAGGACCACTTGAATTGATGAAGGAAGCTGTTGAAGCTGCTGGATTCAAGCTTGGTGAAGATATTGCATTCGCAATGGACCTCGCTGCTTCTGAATTCTACAACCCAGAAACAGGTAAGTATGAATTGTCTAAGTCCGGTCAGGGTGAAAAGACATCTGATGAAATGATCGATATGATTGAAGAATGGACAAAGAAGTATCCATTAATTTCCGTCGAAGATGGTCTTGCTGAAAACGACTGGGAAGGTTT
>CALBJM010000315.1 GCA_937893225.1 uncultured Erysipelotrichaceae bacterium
TCGAGATTATCATTTACGATAAGTAAGTCGCCACGATGTGCTGTAATCCTTTTTCACTTCTTGCGGGAATAGATTTTCCTTTGAAAATCATTCTTGGCCAAGAACTACGAATGATATTTTCGTTACAGTCTCCTCTTTGGTTATGCTTATCCCAATAAACGATTTCTTTTTCTGTTTCTGTAATATCGTCTACGAGCTTTGCACGCATTGTGATTTTTGTTAGATCAAGGCTTGCAAGTTTTTTCAGCTCTTCATCAGAAGCATATGCATTACCAATTAAGATATCTTGGCAATAATTCATTGCAGCTAAATGTCTAACTTGTAAATCTACAGGAAGATCTCTATGCATTTCGATAGTTGGCAAACCATCAAATACAGGCCAAGGGCCAAAAGTATTTGGTTGGTTGCTAGATACGAAAGAAGCTACACGGAAACCTGCTTTTTTATATCGAGATGTGAGTTCGATATAACGTTGTAAGCCCATACCTGTATGTCTTTGTGGGAAGAAGTTTGAACAGAAACACATGTTTTCTTGATCTGCACCTGTCTCAATTAAGTTTTCAAAACCAATAGCACCAGAAGCGTTGTATTCAATCATGATTCCATATGGATTTCTTGTGATTGCGGCATCTTCTGCAGCAGAAAAATGACCATCTAAACGAATAATGTCTAATCCAATTTCATGGAAAATAGAAAGGTCATATGGTGTGGCACCAATATGTTCAAATACTTCTGGATTTGTATCAGCACTGACTTTTAGACCACATTCATGTGCAACTTTACAGAACTTTGAAAAGTTTTTAACGAGTTCCTCTTTCGACTCCTTTACTGATAGGAAACATGTAAAAACTCTCTTATAGCCGAGTTCGCCGGCTTTTCTCATGTAAGCAAATACTTCTTCGTACGTGCTATGTTCCGGATATACGGAAATACCTAATGTTTTCATGAATCCATTGTAGCTTGTTTGAAAGCGTTTAACAACCGCTTCTAAAATTATTCAAGAAAATCGTATTGTATTAGATGTGCTATTCTTTGTGAATTACTGTAAAATAAGAGGCTGTATGGAAGAGATAACAATAGAAGAGTTGAAGCAATTATCTTCAAACGCATATGTTTTAGTAGATATACGTGATGAAGAAAAGGTTATGAAAAATCCAATAGATGGTAGTATTGTTTTGTGTGAGAAAGATGCAGAAGAATATGCGTATGATTTTGATAAAAAAATCATTATTGTGTGTGATAGAGGAAAGTTAAGTATTCCGTGTGTGTTGGCTTTGCGTGAGCGAGGTTATGAAGCATATAGTTTGCATGGTGGGTATGTTTCCATCGTTATGGATAAGATGAAGGAGAATCATTCTAAAGAATTTGCACATAAAGTTGAACGAAGTATTATCAAAACATATCGCAAGCCAATTTGGTCGAAATTTACAAAAGCAGTGCGTGATTATGAATTGATTCAAGAAGGGGATCGCATTGCAGTTTGTATTTCTGGTGGAAAAGATTCTATGTTGATGGCAAAGTGTTTTCAAGAATTACACAGGTATTCTGATATACACTTTGATGTGCGTTTTGTAGTAATGGATCCTGGATATTCTAGTGAAAATCGTCAAATTATTGAGGATAATGCGAAGAAGTTGAATATTCCAATAGAGATTTTTGAGACAGATATCTTTGAGAATGTATTCCACATAGAAAAGAATCCTTGTTATATTTGTGCAAGAATGCGTAGAGGATATTTGTACAATTATGCAAAGAATATTGGTTGTAATAAAATAGCTTTGGGACATCATTATGATGATGTGATAGAAACGATTTTGATGTCCATGTTGTATGGCGCACAAATTCAAACAATGATGCCAAAATTACATTCCAATCATTTTGCAGGTATGGAAGTCATTCGTCCACTCTATTTGATTCATGAAGATGACATAAAAGCATGGGCAAAATTTAATAACTTATATTTTATTCAATGTGCATGTAAGTTTACAGATACTTGTTCCTCAGAGGCATGTTTGACACGTCCACGTTCTAAGCGTGTAGAAGTAAAAAATTTGATTCGTGAAATGAAGAAAACAAATCCATATGTTGAACAAAACATATTTAAAAGTGTAGAAAATGTAAGTTTAAAAACAGTTATTGCATATAAGGATGATCAAGAAAAACATCATTTTTTAGATGATTATGATACGAAAAAATGAAACTCTGAAAGATTATTTTCAGAGTTTTTGTTTACGTGAGAGAAAAACTCTTGAATTTATAGAAGAAGACTGTACGAACAATGCTATGATACATTCCATATATATGGAGGGTTTTTATGAATCTAGAAGAAATGAAGCATAAATATGCATATACACTTGCACGGGTTGGACTGAATGTACAAAAAGGACAAACAGTTTTAGTAGAAGCTGCAGTAGAAGGATATGCATTTGTGCCTATTTTTGCCCAAGAGTGTTACAAACTAGGTGCAGGAAATGTGGTTGTACATTATTTAGATGAAGGAAATTTAAAGATTGCATCATTGTATAGAAATAAAGAAGATGTTGAGCACATAGAAGAATGGGAAGTATTAGAGAATCAAAAATACCTAGATGAAGGTGCATGTTATGTGCGTTTAGAAGGTGTAAATCCAAAATTGATGGAAGATTTGGAAGAAGAAAGATCCAATGCAATATTTGCACATGTAGACGCAGTGAGAAATATCATGCGTAAGGCAAGCAGAGAAAAACATTGTCAGTGGTTGATTGCGATGATTCCTACGCAAGAATGGGCGGATGTAGTGATGCAAGATTATCCAAAAGAATCTCGTTTAAAGGCTCTATGGGAATTGTTGTTTCAGCTTTGTTATATTGATGAAACAAATGATGTAGTGGAAACTTGGGCACAAAATAAGAGAAAAAAAGTAGAACGTGGTAATAAAATGGATGCGTATAACTTTACAAAGCTGCACTATACGGCAAGTAATGGCACAAATTTGATCGTTGAATTAACGCCAGATTCTAAGTTTGGTTTTGATGTATCAAAATTACCAAAAGATAGAATCGATTTTAGTCCAAATATTCCAACAGAAGAAATTTGTACTACACCAGAAAAATATGGCACAAATGGCGTCGTATATGCTTCTAGGCCTCTAGTGCTTGGTGGTAAGAGCATAGAAAATTTTGGATTCCGTTTTGAAAATGGAAAAGTAGTTGAAGTTATCGCAAAAGAAGGCAAGGAAATGTTGGAGCATTTGATTCGAATGGATGAAAATGCATGTTATCTTGGTGAGTGTGCATTAGTTGAGTACCATTCTCCGATATCCATGAGTAAAAGAGTGTATTATACAACTTTGATTGATGAAAATGCTTCGTGTCATTTAGCATTAGGAAGAGGGTTGAATGTAGAACCTCCACATGATCCACGGTATACATTTAATGATTCTGTGATTCATATTGATTTTATGATTGGAACAGAAGATATGCATATTGTTGGTACAACAGCTAGTGGTGAAGAAATTGTCGTGTTTGATCATGGCGATTTTGCAATATAAGGTTCGTTCTTCAACATATTCTTTTAATGTCAAAATGAGATGAAATAATAATAAAAAAGACGAAACTATAGCGACCCAACTATTTTATTATACGAAAAATAAATAGTAAAAAACAGACTGTTCTGATGAAAATAATGGATTATAGTATAAGTACAAACAAAGAAGAACCTCAAGGAGGTAATCATTATGAA
>CALBJM010000316.1 GCA_937893225.1 uncultured Erysipelotrichaceae bacterium
ACGATACTGCTAAAAAAGCCATTGAAACTTCATTAGCAAATCTTGGTTTAGAGTATTTAGACCTATATTTAGAACACCAAGCAATGGGAAATTATTTTGAAGCCTATAGAGCTATGGAAGATGCTTATAAAACAGGTCTTTTAAAAGCAATTGGTATTTCTAATTTCTTCCCAGCTACATTGGCAAATTTCTGTGAAAATGTAGAAATAACACCTGCGGTCAACCAAGTAGAGCTGCATCCATTCTTTGCGCAGGAAAATGCTATTGCATTTATGAATAAAAGAGGTATCGTTCCTCAAGCATGGGCTGCATTAGCTGAAGGAAAACATGGCATATTCACTGATACTGATCTAGTAGAAATTGGAAAGAAATATGGAAAATCAGCAGCTCAAGTTGCTTTAAGATGGAATATTCAACGTGGTGTTTGTGTCACTGTAAAGAGTACAAAAAAAGAAAGAATGATAGAAAATCTAAATGTTTATGATTTTCAATTAACAGATGAAGAAATGCAATGCATCACAAACAAAACACTTGATCATTCAGAAATCATTAATCACTTTGATCCAGAATTAGTTGTATTTCTTAACAACAGAAAAATACACGAATAGGAGGATATCATGGAATACTTTACACTCAATAATGGCATTCAAATGCCAAAAAATGGACTAGGAACATTTTTAATGTCACCAAAAGAAGCTTATAATGCGGTTAGTGATGCATTGAAAGTTGGTGTTCGTCACATCGATACAGCCAATGGATACATGAATGAAAAAGCAGTTGGTCGTGCAATCAAAGACAGTGGCGTAGACAGAAAAGACATTTTCCTCACAACAAAACTATGGCCATCCGTCTATGACAATGCTAATGCTATTGAAGAAACTCTAGAAAGACTAGACACTAACTACATTGACATGCTCATTCTTCACCAACCTGTATGTGATTATGTACATGCATATAAGATGATGGAAAAAGCATATAAGGAAGGTAAAGTAAAAGCTTTAGGTCTTTCAAATTTTACGCAAGAAAAAATACAAGAAATCCTAGATATTTGTGAAATTACACCACAATTATTAACTGTAGAATGCCACCCATATTATGTTCAAAAAGACTTACGTAACTTTTTAAAGCCATACAATATGATCATTGAAGCTTGGTATCCATTAGGACACGGTGATCACGCTATGCAAGAAGAACCAATTTTCAAGAAATTAAGTGAAAAATATGGTAAGACACCAGCACAAATCATCTTAAGATGGCATACACAATACGGTACAAGTGTTATCCCTGGTTCAAAGAATGTTGCACACATCCAAGAAAACAACGATCTCTATGACTTCACTCTCACAGATGAAGAAATGCAAGAAATCGACACACTAGATTGTGGAAAGCACTACTATACACAAACACAAGAAGCATTAGACAAATACGCTTCTATTAAACCTAACTTTGCTGAACAAGGAGATGGAAATGAATAAAGAAGAAATCTTACAAGCATCTAAACAATTCTGGGATGCTATGGAAAAAGCAGATGAAGCTGGCATGCGTGCTATAGCACATCCGGATTGTCGCTTTGTCCACATTGGTATTACATGTGGATTAGATAAAGAAATTGCTTTTTATACTAATAAAGAATTTCAGCCAACAAGTGTTGTTATTCATTCACAAGATTGTCAAATCTTTGGTTCTACTGCAGTAGTCATCACAGATTGTGATTATGCATTATTGTTGAATGGAGAAGAAACAAGTCATCATTTTTCTGTCACTGAAGTATATGACAATTCTAACAAACTAGTGCAGTTTTCTTTCACTGCTTTAGTATATTAATGAAAAAAAATTCACATCCTGCAAATAGGTGTGAATTTTTTAATTCCAAAGATTTCCAAATTCAATTGTATTGTCCAATGAAGTAACAATTGCTTTAGATGCATCATACAACTCCTGTACAGTGTTGTAGTCTTTATTACATTCTTGATTTTGTAACTGTTCATCTGTGACATTTTTCAATGGTTGTACTTTTATGTTATAACGCAAAGCTGGATATGTACCTTCCATAGTTGTGTATGTTAGATTAGCTTGCACATTATCAATAATGATCGTCCCATCTTCTTTTTTTGTAATGTCTAGTCCTGCACAAAGGCCAACTAAATTTTCTTGGTTCAATTGTGTACTAACAAGATTTCCCATAGCATAGAAAACTGGTTTGTTGTTGACCCATTGAAATGGTTGAATCACATGTGGATGATTGCCTACAATAACATCTGCACCTGCTTGTGTAAGTTCATCCGCAAGTGTACATTGCGTATCATTGACTTCATGAGAATATTCAGTTCCCCAATGCATAGAAACAATTACGACATCATTTTCACTTTTTGCTTGCTTTACTTTATCAAGCATTTCTTGTTCATGCCCTGGAAAATAATTTACTTCCCAAGAATAGTCTTCTGCTATGCCATTTGTATGTTCACAATATGCAAGAAATGCAACTTTAATGCCATTGACTTCCATAGAAGGAATAGTATTATACTCTTCTTCACTACTATTTGTTCCACTCATCAATACATTACTTTGACTATTCCAAAACTCTCTAGAGCTCTGTACACCTGTAAAACCTTTATCCAAACAATGATTATTTGCGGTTGAAATAAGATTAAAACCTTTACTAACCATATAACTGCCAAACTCTTTCGGCGAATTGAATGTTGGATATCCACTAAGGCCTAATTCTGTACCACCTAGTATAGTTTCTTGATTGTAATATGCTAGATCATACTTTGAAACTACATTGAGCACATCATCTAATTGTTTGCCGAAATCATATGTTCCATCTGCATTTTGTGCATCTGTGTATACAGAGTCATGCAAAAGACCATCTCCTGTTAAAAATAAATGTATTTTATTCTCTTTGGTTTCTGGTGTGGTGGAAGTTGCTTCTTGTTTTGGCTTTGTTTGCATTACTTTTTTTGTAGTACAAGATATCACAAAACCTCCAAAGCCAAAAACAACAAGAACAGCCACTACTACAATAAGTAAGTTACCAACTTTTAATTTTCTTTTTCGCTTTCTAGTCGGCATAGTTGCCTCCAGCAATACCATAGAATTCTTCCATTGTTTCATTTGGATCGGTATTGTATAGAGCAGTTGCCTCTTCTACACCAATATATCTAAAATGCCATGGCTCATACATATATCCAGTTATGTCTTGCTTATCTTTTGGATAACGCATGACAAATCCATATTCATGTGCGTGTTGTGCTAGCCATTGTCCTTCTGCAGTATTTTCAAAATCTTGATTCAAATAATAACTATTCGCTTCACAAGAAATATCTGCAGCTAGCCCTGTTTGATGATCAGAATACCCTGGTCTTGAACTATATGTATCTGCAGCTTCTTGCCCATCTCTTTCTACATACCCATTGTATAGCTGCGATTGAAAGTCTTCACTGCGATATGCTGTTGTCACAACAGGATATACGCCTTCTGCATTAGCTGCAGAAAACATATTCGTTATAGCATCACTTGCTTCTTGTTTCATTTGTACATCTCCATACGCTGTAGCAACAGTCAAAGAAACAAGATCTGAAGGCACATACCCATCTGGAAGCTTGTGTTTTTTATTGGCAAAAATCAATACGCTGTCTGTACTTGTAAATCTAGGATCTGATTCTGGATCGATTGTTGGCTCAGGTGTAGTAACTTGCGTTGCTTCTGGCGTATTTTCAATTACAGAAGTATCTTTAGAAATGTCTTTTCCACTGTCTTTGATGAGCATAATACCAATCAATCCAGTTAAAAGTACAAACATGACAATAAATGTAATAAATAATTTTTTTGTCATTGCAATTACTCTCATTACCTTAGGCATGCATATTCGCAATCATATACTCAACGATCTTAGAACAATGAATTGCTGCTTTTGCCTCAAATTCATCATACGTAATCTGTGACTCTTCATCTGCTTTATCTGAAATCGCACGAATAATGACAAATGGAAGCTGATTCAAATATGCTGCTTCCGCAATTGCACAACCTTCCATTTCCGTACACTCTGCATGAAAGTTTTCTCTGATCCAATTCTTCTTTTCTTTTTCACAAATGAATTGATCCCCTGTAGCAATTCTTCCTTCAAACACATTTACTTCAGGTGCAGCCTTCTCAACAGCTTCTTTTGCTAATTGTCTTAATGTAGGATCTGCCGCAAAAGACACTGTACCCATACCAGGCACTTCTCCTAATGCATATCCAAAGTTTATCGCATTAACATCATGGAAAATTGCATCTGTAGAAACTACAACATCTCCTACATTGATGTCATTATTCAAAGAACCCGCAACACCAGTATTCAAAACATGCGTTACTCCAAACACATCCTTTAACACTTGTACACACATACCAGCTCTTACTTTACCAATTCCACACTGTACAACAACAACATCTGTATTTCCAATTTTTCCATCAAAATATTCTTGAGATGCAATTGTTTTTGTAGCAGTTATCTCCATAACTTCTTTTAAATGTGCAACTTCAACATCCATTGCTCCAATAATACCAATCTTCATGTTTATTCCTCCTTATTGCGGATACACAAGATGTCTTTCATCAATGTGCTCCAATGTATTTTTTAAATATCGATTTGCCCAATATTTTGCCATATTCAAATTCTGATCAGAATAATTACCACACTCTTTTGGAGTAGCCCCTGGAATATCCCCTTCAAAATTACAAACAAAAGCAAACAATTCTTTTACAAGTTCCACTACATCTTTACTATCTAAATCACCATGTAAAATCATATAAAAACCAGTTCTGCAACCCATTGGTCCAAAATACACTGTCTTTTCTTTCCATTCTGCGTGATTTCTTAAAAATGTTGCCCCTAAGTGTTCAATCGTATGTACTTCTGCAGTAGACATAACAGGTTCTTTATTTGGCGTTGTTAAACGCAAATCAAAAGTTGTTAAAACTTCATTTCCTACCTTATCTTTTCTAGACACATAAATGCCTGGCTCTAGCTTTAAATGATCAATCGTAAAACTCGCAATTCTTTCCATTAAATATTACCTCTCTCTTTATTTTCTTTCACTAGGAAAGTCATTCCTATCGTTTTTGCATCATGGATTTTTCCTTGTAAAATCATATCTGTTATTTCATCCAAAGAAAATTTAGAAACATTGATATTTTCATCACTATCTAAATGCTGACCAACAAAACGCCCTTTCTTAGCATAATACATTCCTATTGTCTCATTATCATAAGCTGGTGTAGGATACATTAAACCAAGATATTTCCAATCTGTACCTTCATACCCTGTTTCTTCGATTACTTCTCTTTGCGCAGTAAGCAAATCTTCTTCCCCTTTTTCTCTT
>CALBJM010000317.1 GCA_937893225.1 uncultured Erysipelotrichaceae bacterium
CTAAAACTCAAATAAAAGAGAGCTTTATTGTATTTGCAGAACTATACAATGCTCTAATGTGTTCTGAAAATACGCCATTTGATTTTACAATGCCATTGCCCTATATTGGCACTTTTAAATCCAGAGTTTATCATGGGAAAAAGAAGGGTAGTACATATTTTATAGGATTTGACAAAGGAAACAGAAAAAAGGTAGTAGTAGAGGAAGATAGACCAGACTACGTACTTCCTGTTTTTGTTGTTAAACCAGAAATTGCAAGATTAAGAAAAGAAGCGTCTAAGAAAAGATGGAGTAGGGGATATGAGTCCAAAGAGGCGTGAGATTGGGATTGACCAGATTTGTAATCTTATATCATTAGAAACAAAGAACAATCCTAAGACAATAAGAAAAATTTTAGAGGCAACTTATTCTGTAATCTTGAAGCAACTTGAACTTAATGACAGAATATACTTTTATAATTTTGGTGCATTTGAAATCAGTGAGCGTCCAGGTGGAGATAAAAGAATGGGCGATCCTGTTAATGGTGGAACTATCGTAAGATATATTAAGCCAAAAAATATGATTACATTTTTACCTTCTTCTGTTTTTGATAAAGCAGTAAATGAAGGAAATTTCCAACCACCTCCCACTAAGAGAAAACCATATAAGAAAAGTCAGGTCAGAATGATGAAAGAATATTATAAGCGTAATAAGGTAGATAATAAACCAACAGTTGAAGAAATTCTTGTTAAAGCATTAAATGTTTCACAAGCAAGGAAAACTGATGATAAATGGGAAATCGAGCAGGAAGTAAAGAGAATGGAAAGGGATAATAATTATGACGAAGCAGAAGTATGAGGATAAGAGAATTGTTACAATTTGTGGAATCCTAGATAAGAACGAAGATAATGAATATATTATCACAGTAAATGAGAAAGATAATGTTTCAGAATATAGTTTAGTAGGGTTTCTTGAAGAAATGTGTGGTTCTGTAATTAGTCTTACGTCTGAAATGCAATAGGTGAGCCTATGGAATACAACAGATTTGAGAATGAAACAGATGAAGAAGTAATATTTAGAATATGTTCACAAAAAGAAAGAATTGGAACGTGGCAAGAAACAGCTGATATTTTAAATGAACTTCTTGGAAATGAATATACTGAAAGTGCTTATCGTAAAAAGTATCAAGCATTTCAAAAACTGATACAAGCAAATGAACATAAGATTTTAGATGATGATAACTATATTAAAGAACTTAGGCTTGAAAGGCAAGAGCTTGCTAAAGAAAAACAAAAGTTGTCTGATGAACGCACTGAATTGAATCGTCAAATTCGTGAACAAGCAAGAAAAGAATCTTATCTTGACATGGTTAAAAATGTATTAAGTGATAATGTTGTTCCATTTGAACTTGATATTGATAAAGAGCATATTAATGATTTAATAATTTGTAGTGGTCGTGATTTACTGTGTCACTTTACAGACGTTCACACAGGTATATATATTGATAATTTCAAGAATCACTTTGATGAGAATGAACTAAAGAAAAGAATTGAGAATTATACAACTAAGATTATTCAGATTCAAAAATTACATCAAGCTGAAAATTGTTATATTGTAGCGTCTGAATTGATTAGTGGATTGATTCATAATAATCTTAGATTACAAAACAACTTAGACCTTATGGAACAATTCAAAACAGTTTCTTTATTATTCGCTACAATGATTCAAGATTTGTCACAATACTTCAATAATGTATATGTATATACGGTTGAGGGCAACCACAGCAGAGTGGTAGCAAAGAAAGAAGATTCATTGCAAGGTGAGAATATGGACATTTTACTTCCATTTTATTTACAAGCAAAATTGCAGAATTATCAAAATGTTCATATTAAAGAAAATACAGTATGTCAAGATATTGCTATGTTTAATATTCGTGGCAATAATGTATTTGCAAGTCATGGAGATAAGGATTCACCAAGTAGTGTAGTTCAAAATTGGACTATGATGTTTGGAATTAAGCCTGACATTGTATTACTTGGACATAGACACACAAATGGAATGACTACAGTATATGATACTAAGGTATTAGAAAGTGGAAGTATATGCGGAGCAGACCAATATGCTTTATCCATTAGAAAAACTAATAAACCTGAACAAACTGTGTCTGTTATTGATAAAAATGGATTAGTATGTTTATATGACATACAACTCGATTAAAAGATAAGGAGAAAATTATGTGTGATTTTTGTAATTATGAGGAAGAAGCGCAGAAAATTGGTTGTTCGCTAACCATTGCTGATGAAAATGGTGATATTACAACTATTGAAAAGCATGAATCTAAATATTATGATCATGAACTTTGTCAATATGCTCAATGGTTTAAGTCATTGATTCATGCTATGGGATATGAATGGGTAGATGAGGTAAAGATCGTATCGCATGGTCATGGCAATTGGGAAGATAAGGAATTTTCTAGTAAAGATCTTTAAAATGTTGTTGACAAAATAAAGATTGTGTGATATAATACAGCTATAAGATATAAGTTTACATTTTCTCCATCTTGGAGAAGTTATGTACATATAAAAACCTCCATGCCACAATTATAACCAACATGGTTCATGGTAAAATATCCGAGGTTGGACAGGATAGAGTTCAGTTAATGGTGACTGAACAAATGGAAGTGTAAGATATATTCATGTGACGACAGGGGTATATAGTAGAAGGGCTTACACGAGGTTTGAGATTTTTCCTTTTTAGCGGGTTACTAAATTAAAAAATCTTGTATATAGTGTTGTGTCAAGAACAACTAAACCGAGATAGACGGTTAGAATATCTATACTAAACAAGGTTCAAACTTTGCAGGTGAAGTATCCTGTCGAATGAAGTGTACGTATACTTTAAATCGACAATTTCAAAAGTTATGTGGTGCTGTAAGCCATTGGTTTTGTCATTTGTCCAGCAAAAAACTTACCGAAAAATGGCAATTTACATATAATAAAACTTTGTGATTATAATACAATTCCCTAAACGGGACGTATAGAAATGATTTTTTGGAACACTTCAGTTCCAACTCTATGATGACAACATAGAGTAAAGAATTCGACTCGTCATCGAATTGAAATTACTAGGGCAACGTGCGTAACATGGAAGCTTGGTATTATCATTAGATGATACTGGCACACCGAAATACAAGATTGTGGAAACTCGCACCAAGTAGGGCGGTAGCAGAAAAAGAGCCGTTTTGGGATTTTGCGCCCTATATTAGAAAGATTATCTTTCTGTACATATTGCATTAGCCGTATGAAACAACCGAAAGGAGTAACTTCATTGGCGAAGAGAAAAAATGAAAATCAAATAAAAATAAGCTTTTTAAATAATGGACATTCTGTAACAGGTTCATGTACCGTTATAAAATTTTTGAATAGAACTATTTTATTTGAATTTGGAGGAATACAAGAAGGTCACACAATTCTATCTAATTACCAAATGAATAAAGAGCAAATATCGAAAGTACGTGCAAAAGATATTGATATGATTATTGGAGGACATCTTATGCATTATGATCATGGGGGAAATATTCCTGCTCTTATTAAAAAGAATCCAAATATTAGAATTATTACAGGTAAAAACACTTCTGGTATTCTAAAAGAAATGTGGTTAGATTCTGCAAACATATCAATTCGTGATTGTGAAACTTTGTCTAATCAATATTCAGATAGAACATTTGCTCCAATATATGATGTTTCTGATGTTGAAAGAGCGTATTCTTTAATTGAAGAATATGATGTTGGAACAATTTATAAACTAGACGATAATGTATCAATTAGATATACTTATTCTGGGCATATTTTTGGGGCAACGCAATGTGAAGTTTTTATTAGTATAAAAAATCATACCGCAAAACTTCTATTTACATCAGATCTTGGAAATCAAAAGATTCAAGATTTAAAACCATTTGTTCAAAATTTTGAACCAGTAGTTAATGCGCAGTATGTTTTTGGAGAATGTACTTATGGTGCAAGAGATAATAAACAAATTACTCAAAAAATAATCAATAAAGATCTGGAAAAAATTAAATCTGTTATTAAACAATTTTGTGGAGAATATCATAGAAGAGTTTTAATGCCAGTATTTAGCCTAGATAAATGCCCAGTGGTTTTATGGATTATTTACAATATGTTCAAAGACGATAAAGACTTTGATACAAAAGTGTTAATAGATAGTCCACTCACAAACAGATTGTTAGATAGATATAGTGAAGTATTAGAAGATGAAGCAAAAAAATCCTTTGACGAAATGCTTTCATGGAAGAATCTTAAAAGAATTATTTCACCAGAAGATAGTAAATATGCAATGGAAAATATGACCAATATACTTATTTTAAGTTCTGGAGGTATGTTGCAAAGCGGACGTTCTGTTAAATGGGCGAAAGAACTTTTGTCTCATGGAAATGATTGCTTAATTCTTAGTGGATATTGTGGAGAAAATACATTAGGATATAAAATAAAAAATTGTAGCGATCAGAAAACAATTACAATTAATGGCACAGTTGTAAAAAATAAAGCACAAATAATAAATGTCAGAAGTTTAAGTGGTCATTGTCAAAGAGATGATTTGCTTAAATATTACTCCTCTATTCATGCTGAAAAAATTTGTCTTATTCACGGACAAATGGAAGGTAAAATAGAATTTGCGCAAGATTTAAAAAAAGAAATTGCAAATAAAAGTATGACAACTACTGTTTGTGTGGTAAATAAAAATACAGAAATTGTGATATAAGAGAGTGAAGATATTATGAAGAATAAACCAATTTTCAATAGTTTTATTGCAAAGCAGTTATTAAAAAAAGGACATAACATAGTTGATTTACAACCAAATAAAACTATTAAAAATGCAACAGTATTTTATTTTGAAGAAACAAACCAACTTATAAAAGATTTACAAGAATGTAAATAAATATAAAAATCATTGAAAATACAACGAAAGGGCAAAATGAGCAATGGTTAAAAGAGAACTTGCAGGATTAAAATTTGGAAAACTAACAGCATTAAATGTTGATAAAGAAAGATCTAAAGATGGCAAAATATATTGGGTATGTAAATGCGATTGTGGAAACATGACATCTGTACAATCTACTTCACTAACAAGAAAACGTGGTAGCGTTAAAAGTTGTGGATGTGCTAGAAATTCTAAAGAAGCAAAAGAAAAAGCAAGAGAAACATATAATAGTTATCCAAAAGATATTACTGGTCTAAAATTTGGTAGATTAACAGTAATAAAAGAAACGAATATGATCAGTCATATAAAAAATGATCATGGAGCAAAATTATGGGAATGTAAGTGTGATTGCGGAAATACTTGTTATTATTCAAGAAATAAATTAGTAGGAGCTTCAAAAGTAAGTTCGTGTGGATGTTTATATAAAGATTCAAGAAATACTGCATATAAAAAATACAACATTTATGATTTAGATAGTTATGATTTTGGTGTGGGATATGCTGATAATGGAACTTATTTCTTTTTTGACAAAGAAGATTACGATAAGATTAAGGGCTATTGTTGGTGGTATGATGGAAAATATGTTGTTGCACACTCTTTAGAAAATGATAAATACACCACAAAGATAATTCGTATGCATCGTGTTGTAATGAATATTAAAGATCGTGAAGACATAAATATTGATCATAAAAATTTAATTAGATATGATTGTAGAAAGTGTAATTTAAGACTAGCTGATGATTATGAGAATAACATGAATCAAAATAGAATAAGATTATCAAAAACAGGTGTTGTCGGTGTAACAAAGAAAAATAATAAGTGGTGTGCTTCAATAACATCCAGAGGAAATACTATTAACTTGGGAAATTTTGATAATTTTGAAGAAGCAGTAAAGACAAGAAAAGAAGCAGAAATAAAATTATTTGGCGAATTTAGATTCGATTTATCAGATAAAGATATTATAGATGAATCAATAATTGCTAATAGTTCTTTAAAATTTACAGTATAGAAAGGAGATTCTATGAATAATAAAAATATGTCATTATCTGAAAAGGAGTATACAGAGCTTGCAGAGAAATTAGACGCTGAACAGATTATACTTGAAGAAACAGATATTATTAATAATCAATATGAGAATCTTCTTAAAAATAGAATCATTTTAATTAACGATGTAATTAGCGAACTTACAATTGATAAAATTGTAATGCCACTGCTTCAAATGGATAATGATGGAACGAGTAAGAAAATTACAATTTACATAAATTCTAACGGAGGCTCAGTCTATGACGGTTTGGTGTTATGTAACATTATTGAACAATTAAAAACACCTACTGATGTAATTGTTCTTGGTTATGCTTATTCTATGGGAAGCATTATTCTAATGTCTGGTAAAAATAATCCAAATGTCGTAAGAAAATGTTATCCATTTAGTACAGCGCTAATTCATGGTGGCTCTGCTTATATTGGTGGAACTTCAAGTCAAGTAAAAGATTACTTTAAATTTAATGAGAAGTTTGAAAAACGTATTGCAGACTTTATTATAACTCATACAAATCTTTCAGAAGATGATTATGCCGCTATCGAAAGATATGAAG
>CALBJM010000318.1 GCA_937893225.1 uncultured Erysipelotrichaceae bacterium
TCCTTTTTCTATACTCTGCCTACTAACGTTTACACAAAATATTTTACGCTATCTATTCATTTGCTATATATGCTGAACTTTTAAATATTTTGTTCACAACTTTAGCTTATTCAAGTGATTATCTTTTATATGTTATGCAGAATAAATGTGTGCAGTATGCTTTGACAGAATTTAAAAATGAAATTGGAGTATCTATTGCTAATAACGAAGATGTTGACATCTCATATTACAAATCTGCACTCAATAATGATGTTGCACGTATTGAAGCAGCTATACGTGGTTTGTTTGGAATTTTTGATGGCTTTATAAATGCTTTGTTTGCTATTATGGCTTTGATTTATATTCATTGGACAGTCATGCTTTTCTCTATTTTTCTGTTTGTATGTACTCTTGTGATTCCAAAGTTGTTAAAGAAGTATTCTGTAAATAATGAAAAGTCATTATCTTCCATACAAAATAATTTTTTACATTCATCTTCTGATTGCTTAGATGGATATTTTGTATGGGATGCGTATAATGCAAAAAATGCAATGCGTACGAAACTCGCTAATTTATCAAACTCTTACGAAAAGAAAAGATTTCATCTAAATAATATACGCGATATTTTGACTCTCTTCCCGTATTATATAAATGCTATAGGTCAATTTGCATTAATGGCTTTTGATGTTGCTATGACGTTTTTAGGCTTTGTAAAACCTGAAACAGTACTTACAGTGGGTCAACTAGCTGGCACCTTGTTCAATAATATAACAAGTATGCTATCATCTTTTACATTATATTCAGGATACGAAGCCGTCTATAATGACATAACTAAAACAACAAATCATAAAACTATTCCAGAAGCAAAACTTTCAGATTTAAATCTAAAAATTACTAATCTCAATTTTTCATACAACAAAGAAAACAATATTATTCAAAATTTTTCTCAATCATTTAAATCTGGCAAGAAATATCTTATTTTAGGACCTTCTGGATCGGGAAAATCAACATTACTCAATATCATTTTCAAAAATTTACGTAACTATACAGGTGATATTTCCATTGGAAATCAAGATTATACAGCAATCAATAAAGAACAATTACACAATATCATTGGCTATATCACACAACAGAGTTACGTCTTTGATGATTCAATTGCAAATAATATTGAACTAGGTAGTTCCTTTTCTGCCACTGAACTTTCAACTGCTATAAAGTCTGCAAAATTAGATGAACTCAGTAATCAACTAGATAGCAATGCAAAAAATCTTTCTGGTGGTCAAATTCAAAGAGTTTGTCTTGCTCGAGAATTAGTTAGAGCACATTCGATTATTCTCTTAGATGAAATTGCTAATGCAGTTGACGAAACAACAGCTAAAGAAATTTATGAAGTATTTCTTAAGAGTGATAGAACAGTTATAGCAGTAGCGCATTATCTTCCTGAAGGTATTAAAGATGAATTTGATGAAATTATTAAAATGGGCTGACAATCATCAGCCCTTTTACTTTATTTATTATTCTTTCCCCAATCCGACATCTTGCCACCTTGGAATTGCACATTTCCTCTGTGGCCATGGATCTGAATGCCTTCTAATGCTTTTTCGAGTGTGTTAAATTCTTCATCTGTTAGTTCTACATTCCAAGCATCTAAATTTTCTATGATTCTTTCCTTGTTTTTACTTCCTGGGATTGGCACTACATTTGGATATTTATGTAACATCCATGCCATAGATAGTTGTGCATTTGTACAATTCTTTTTTTGAGAATATGTATTCAATAAATCAATGACAGGTTGATTTCCTTTTATATTTTCTTTTGTTAATTGTGGAACAAAATTTCTCACATCATCAGTTTTTTCAAATTCGGTTGATGTATTAATTTTGCCGGACAAGAAGCCAGAAGCAATTGGTGAAAATGGAACTACTCCGATATTATGTTCTAAACAATATGGAAATGTGTTTGTTTCACAATCTCTTTCCAACATATTATATAAGTTTTGTACTGCAGATACTGGAGTTACTTCATGAGCTCTACGGATTGTAGATTCTTCGACTTGAGATAATCCCCAGCCTTTAATTAATCCTTCATCAATAAGCTGTCCCATTGCTTTAGCAACTCTTTCTACTTCTACTTCTGGATGAATTCTATGCAAATAATACAAATCTACATAGTCTGTTTGTAATGCTTTCATAGAAGCAAGTAAATGTCTTTTACATACATCATACATATCTTCATTCACTTCATCATCATGAATATGAAGCTTTGTAGCAATTACGCAGTTTTCTCTAACATCTTTTAAAGCTTCCCCTAAGATTTCTTCATTATGATGTTCATAATACAAAACATTCCCATAAGCTTCCGCTGTATCAAAGAAATTACAACCATGTTCATATGCACTGCGAATTGCTTCCACTGCATATTCATGAGATGGTATTTGCCCATATCCATGGGAAAAGGCCATACAACCCATGCCAATTGGTGATACTTCTAGATTTCCAAGTTTTCTCATTTTCATTTTTCTTCACCTCGCACTTAAAATATATGTTTTTATCCAAGAAAAGTACAATATCAATATAGCATCGTGCTATAATCAAAATGCATAGTGAATATGATTGAAAATAGTCTTTTACAAATTCTAGTAACCTTTCAAAAATGTGGTACGTTATCCAAAGCTGCTGAAGAATTACAAGTTTCTCAACCTGCTCTAAGTAGAAGCATGCAAAAACTTGAAGAAGAGATGCATGTACCTCTTTTTAAACGTGGAAAAAATAGTTTGGCATTAAATGAAAATGGGATATTACTTGCTTCAGAAGCAAATAAATTATTGAAACGCAATGCTGAAATGGTAGCTAAAGTTCGATTATTTGACCGGACAAATAGTCATTTACAGATAGGTTACAGTGCACCTGGTCCAAGAATAGCCTATGAGAAATCCATTCAAGATTTATATCCATCTTCTACAACATCATGGAATTTACTAGCTAATGAAACACAACTTTTACATGATTTCAATGAAGGAAAATATGATTTCATTTTCATTCAAAAACAACAAGTGAATCATTGCTATACAAAACAATGCTTAACTGAAAAACTATCCATCTGTGTGTTACAAAACGATCCACTATCTTCCTACAAAACTGTAACCTTTCAACAACTTGATGGCTTAACTTTTCTACAAAATGCTGTCGTTGGTGTATGGAACACCATTGTGGAACAAAACATGCCAAATGCAAATATTGTGCGTCAAAGTTCTAGAAGTGATTTAATGACATTGATCAACAACAGTCCTTTACCTACATTTGTCACAAATCTAACAGACTTTCAAAGTTATTCTTATCAGAATCGTATTGTTATTCCTATAGTAGATAAATGTGCACAAATCTCTTTTATCTTTATTTGTAGGAAAAAAGAAATCTCTAGATTTAAAAATGTAATTGATCTTTTCTAAGAATATAATTTTTGTAAATCGTAAAAAAGATATCTGCGGACCTAAGATGTAGGCATCAGATATCTTTTTATAAACTATGGTTTTACGATAAAGCCTGTACTTTCTTTTACTAAGTCAATTTCTTCTTTTTTCACGGAATCAATTATAGTCATATAACATTTGTAATTCTTCACTTTTGTTATTACATACATCACTTGATCAGTATCAGAATGTAGTATCATAAAATTTTCACTGATTCTCTCTACTGTTCCTTTCATTTCAACAAATTTATGACTCGTATCTATTTTTTCACCATTGTTGGTTAAGCTTTTAATCTTTATTGGTATATCATTTTGAAAGATAAATGGTTCAGAAGAATCTTTCGAAGGAATTGATAAAATGATATTATTATTTTTTTCATTTTCATAAGTTCCACATTCTTCTAAAAGATTCATCATTGGTATTTCAGATCTTTTGATAAGTATTGATAAAAGTCCGATAAGCACAATACCACAAAAGAGCATCAAATATTTAAACTTTTTACACATTATAAATTTGAAAAGCTCTTTGTGAAACTGTTGATACATGCTCATATCGCAAAAAAGATTTTTGACCAGTATATTTATTTACTTGATAAACTGCATATCTTGTCACTGAATATTTTCTTGCACAATACAATTTGACAGGTTTTCCAATTTGCGAATCTTTAATTGCAACCATTACACCATTTCCTGTAACTGTTCCAGGTTGATAATTCAAAGATACAGATGCAATGGTTCCACCAATAGATAATGAAAGGCTAAACACACCAGCTGATTGTGTACTATCTCCCCAAATAAATCCAGATCCTTTTGTTGGAAAGATTGTTCCTGCCGCTGGTTGATTAAATGCTAATTTATAGTCACTATACGGTGTTATTATACTTCCTATTTTCACCAATTCATTATAATAATCACCTGTAGTTCTTTGCATATTCATTGTAGAAAATTGTTTTTCAAAACACTGTTCCGCTTCTTGAATAACTGCATTAGGTGTATTGATTATAAAGTATGGTATAGAAATATTATCTTCTGCATAAACATTCAACTTCATCGTAGTAGAAATTAACATCACTAAAATTATTATAATTTTCTTTTTCATATGTAGCTCCTCTCAATGGGGAAGTGCATATTTTGTTTCCATGTTCATTTTATGAAAAAGCATTCAGAGTCACTTTCATTATTTCTCCGAATGCTTACCTTATCTTTTTATTTATATTTGCTTCGAAGACTAGTGTTCGAATGTTCGCAAATTTATCTGTTCCTTAAATGATTCAGTTTTTAATTAGGATTGTCCATTGGTCTGTCTCTTATGCAGACTATACTACTTTCTAATATTTATATGATCTTCCATTTTTTGTAAGATCAATGGTTTAATGATTTGTTCTTCCAGAATACTCTGCATCTATCTGAAAGAACACACTTAATATTCGAGTAGAATCTCCTTCATAATGATTACCTCCTTGAGGTTCTTCTTTGTTTGTACTTATACTATAATCC
>CALBJM010000319.1 GCA_937893225.1 uncultured Erysipelotrichaceae bacterium
TATAACTAAAAGATAATGCCCGGTGTAAGATTCTCTTGATAGTAGCATCTTCATAAAAGATTCGTGAAATATTACTATATTGGATAACATGTAAATTTTCTTGGGCAATGTCGTTTAATCCTAATTGTATGAGGCATTTAGCAGAATAAATGTCTAAAATGCATTCTCTAGCATAACTATGTGTATGTTTTAGTTCATCTTTAACACGAGGTAAGTTTAGAAGGGCGTAAGCACATCTATTTGTTTGTTCGAAAATGATGAATAATTGATATATATTTAAAGCATAAATTATAGATGACTTAGAACAATACGAATTGGATTTTTTGAAACACTCTTCAGCATTGAATAGTGTCGAATAATTTTGCATATAATATTCACCGCAGATATCAAAAAAAATTGCTTTTTCTTCATTAGAGAATACATTTAGATTATTCGTTAAAACAGAAATTAATTGACAAATTATATCAGAATCGTTTGCTAACCGTACTTGATAAAATAGTTCAACGAGTTTGTATGTAAAAAATCCATAGGAATGCAATTCCTTTTCAGGTATGTTTTTATAACTTGTTAAATATTCTTTTTCTAATGCGGTGTTAAGCTGAAAATATGATAAGAAAGCATTATTTAATAGATCATATGATTGCGAGTATGTTTTTTCGTTTTGTTGGAAATTAGTGAGATAGAAATCATTAAATTGATTTATGGTTCCTTCTGGAAAGTGGCGATTACCTCTCTCTAAATCAGAAAGAAATCCTTTATTCATTTTCATAGATTTAGCAGCATCACTTAAACTGATGTTTTGCAGGATTCGTTGGTAACGAAAATAAGCACCAATAATTGTGTTTTTCGTAATAGTTTCTTCATTATCATTGAAATATCTAGTATCAAAGTGTGTATTGTTTTTATTCATGGTATTTATTATATAGTTTTTAAACTTTTTTACAATTTCATAACAAATGCGTTAGTAAACATAGGGTCCTTTTTTTATGTGAAATTTAAAAATATAATCAAGTTAGAGAGGAAGCAATATGGAAATTGTATTTGAAGACGTAACGATAGAAGAAATCATAAGTGAATTTGATACTTGTGATGGTCCAATTGGTGGCTGTGGAATTGGTTGTAGTAATTACTGATTCTTAAGGACTAGCATCGCTAGCCCTTTTCAATAAGATTGTACTATGGAAAATATCATTAAAAATATACATGTCATTGATAGCAAAGATGGAGCTATTTTATATTCGAAAGAAGCAAATAAAATATTTCGATGTAATAAACAAGTAGCAAGAGAAATTGAATATTATCAAAATGGAAAAGCTTGTAATTATGAAGTGATTCATGAGCTAAGAAACAAATTTACAAGTCTTGAACAAATAAATATTGGACATTCTAGTTGGATTAAGAATGGTATTCTTGATAAATTGATAATCAATATAACAAATCAATGTAATCTTAGGTGTGTATATTGCTTTGCTGATTATGGTAAATATTCTAATCACACAGAAAATGCAAGTAATTTGTCGTTAAAGGTTATAGGTGACATATTTCAATTCTTGAAAAAATATAATGTGCGGATTATAAAAGAAATTACTTTTTTTGGTGGAGAGCCTTTATTAGGTGGTATGGCTATTCGTGAAGTGTGTGAAAGATTTGAATTTGAAAAATCTAAAGGAAATATACTTCAAATTCCAAAATATACACTTATCTCAAATATGACAATTTGTAGTGAAGAAATAATTGCCTTAATTGATAGATATAATATTGGAATAACCGCAAGTATTGATGGACCGCAACATATTCATGATTTACAAAGGATAACTGAAAATGGTGATGGAAGTTATTCTAAAGTGAAGCAAAATTATAGTAGATTGAAAAAGCATATTCAGGCAATAGAAGTAACTTATACAATGAATCATGTACGCTCCAGCATGGGTGTTGTAGATGTAAAAAAGTGGCTTTCAAAAGAATTTGACGTATCTGAAAAAAATATTGATGTGGTTCCTGTTTCTCAATGTCAAAAATTGCAAGTAGATACAAAAAAGTATCAGAATTTACTGAATGATTCAAGTTTTACTACGGAAGATACCTATATCTTGTCTGCAATTCAACCCGCATTGCAAAGTGATCTTTTTTGCAATGCTGGGTATAATCGATTAGCAATAGCATTGAATGGTGACATATATCCTTGTCAAATGTTCGTAGGTAAAGATTATGCAAAAATCGGTAATGTAAATACGAAAGCTTTTGATTTAGAAAAGCTAGAAAAAATATCTCTATATAGAAAGAATTATAAAAAATGTACGAGTTGTTGGGCTAGTAAGTTTTGTAGAGTATGTCCCGCACAAATTTTTATGAATGAAGAAAATATGTTTTCTGACGAAAAGTGTAACCAAAGATTGCAGAGGTATGAAATGGTAATTCGACAAATATGCGATATAAAGAGAAGTGTATATGGAAAATAGTATAAAAACTTTTTCTCAATTAAAATATTATTACTTACTTTATTTACTTGTTTGTATATTATGTAGTTTTTTGCTAATAATGGCTACTTATTGCATGAGTGAATTGACTGCATTTATAACAGATGAGGGAATACATAATTCCAGCTCATTGATTTTTAAGACTATTAGTTTATTTGGATTGTATGAATTGTTTTCTCATTTGATATTAAAAGTACTAAACAATAAAATTGATGCATATTTGCGTAAAGAAATATCGTTGAAAATTAGTGACGCAATAATTGAGTCGTGTACAAATTCTATTGAAGAAGGTAGCTTTTATAGTTTGATTCAAGATGATGTAGATAAATCAATTACGTTTTTAGCTGATACATTTCCGAATATCCTATATCAAATAACACGATTGGGGCTAGTAATACTATATATATTTTATGTGAATGTGTATGTATCAGTAATATATGTTGTTTCTGGAACTGTGTCTATCATTGTTCAACGTACATTTTCAAGAGCAATTTATAAATCAAATCTTTCAACTAAAATGAAAGAAAATAAGATGAATGCAGCAATACATAATGTGTTAGAGAACCGTTTGGTATTAAAATTGCATAAAAATGAATCATATGTAAACGAAATATATAAAGATGATGTTGATGCATATACGCATTCTTTTTTAGCAACAGAAGCTATAGCATTACCATTTCGAATGATAGGAATTTTTGTATGGCTATTTCCAATTTTGAGTATATGTGTAATTGGCTATTATATGATCTTGAAACAGGTTTTATCTTTTGCTTCATTTATGTCAATTTATTATATTTGTCAATATATTGTCTATGATCAATTGCATTTTGCTGACTATTTAGCAGAATGTGCGAAATCACAAATAAATTTAGATAGAGTAATGTCTTTT
>CALBJM010000320.1 GCA_937893225.1 uncultured Erysipelotrichaceae bacterium
GATCTTTTCATATACTCTATTTCGTGAATTCACCATTTTGCTAATATAGCCTATTTTTTATGGAGATGAATATCATACAGATAAGAACGAAGCAATGCTATTTGATACAGCAAGTTCGTATCTAGGAATAAAAAAAGAAAATATACTCGTGATAGATGATGCATTATATGCATTGCAAACCGCGAAAAAGAGCGGGTATATTACAGTTGGTCTATATGATATACATAATGCAAAATATCAAATAGAAATACAAAAATGTGTTGATTGGTATTGCAAAGAGCTTTGTGAATTATTCGAAGTGTTAAAGAAAGAAGGTATATAAAGATGCATACAGCTTTAACGATAGCAGGAAGTGATTCTAGTGGTGGAGCTGGTATTCAGGCAGACATTAAGACGATGCTAGCAAATGGCGTATATGCTATGAGTGCAATTACGGCAATGACTGCACAAAATACCACGGGAGTTATATCTATTCAAAATGCTACAGTGGATTTTTTGAAAGATGAATTGGATGCAGTGTTTACGGATATTTATCCAGATGCTTTGAAAATTGGAATGGTTTCAGAAAGTGGATTGATTCATGTGATTGCAGAAAAATTACGGTTCTATAAGGCTAGAAATATTGTTGTGGATCCAGTTATGGTGGCAACTAGTGGTGCCAAGTTGATTAGCGATGATGCAATCGTAACATTAAAAGAAGAATTGTTTTCATTGGCAACGATCTTAACACCGAATATACCTGAAACAGAAGTATTAGCAGAAATGTCAGTTCGTAGTGAAGAGGATATGATTATCGCTGCTGAAAAGATTAGTGAAAAGTATGGGTGTGCGGTTTTGTGCAAAGGTGGACATCAATTAAATGATGCGAATGATTTGTTGTATAGAAATCATACATATCGTTGGTTTCTAGGAAAGCGGATTTCTACAACAAATACACATGGAACAGGATGCACATTGTCTTCCGCAATTGCTTCAAATCTAGCAAAGGGTTTTGATCTAGAAGAATCTGTAGGACGTGCAAAAGCATATATTTCAGGTGCTTTAGCAGCTGGGTTGAATCTAGGAAAAGGCAGTGGTCCAATGGATCATGGGTTTGCGATTGAAAACAAATTTACAGAAATGCTAAAATGAAAACATTTTCATGAAAAGAAACTGTAAATTACAGTTGACAAGAAGCGACTGTATGAGTAGAATCTAGGTACATTCTAAGAACAGAAGAGTAACTGTTAAGGAACTTCAAGCGAGTTGGAACAGAGTGGAAGTCCAATAAGGGAGAGAACAGTGAAGCGCATCTGGGAGAAGTCTTCATGAAATCATAGTGAGGAACGTTGTAAGCCTGCGTTAAAGGGAAGAGTGATTAGTATATTTTATTATACTAGTAACCAGTGTGGTACCGCGATTATATGTCGTCTCTGGATTTTCTAGAGACGGCTTTTTTAATAGGAGGTAATGTGTATGAAGGTCCGACGTAGAAAGAAAGTGACAGATATCGTATAAGAAAATAGAAAGAAAGAGGAAAATGAAATGAAAAACATGCATAAAGTATTGGCCGGATTAATGGCAACAGGATTACTTCTTACAGGATGCTCCACATCATCAACAAAAACAACAGGTTCCGCAGATAATGGTACAGCTGCAACTGATACAGGCTATGATGCTTCATGGTATAAAGGACCTGGCTATGATAAGTTAAAAGAAGAACTTGGTAAAGCTGATGTAGATCTTTCTGCAGCAGATGGCAAGTTGAAAGATATCCTTAAAAAAGGAAAAATCACAATGGCAACTTCTCCTGACTATCCACCTAGTGAATTCGTAGATACACAAGGAAATGTCAAGGGTTCTGATGTATTGCTTGGACAATATATTGCCAATAGCTTAGGTGTTGAATTGGAAGTTGAAACAATGGACTTCAATGCGGTATTGACAGCTGTTGATACGGGAAAAGCGGATATGGGTATTTCCGGATTTGGGTATAAGAAAGATAGGGCAGAACAATTTGAATTGTCAGTTGGATATCAAGCAAATAGTTCTGCAGCACATCATACATTGCTCGTTCCTGCAGATAAAGTGGATGAATATAAGAGCTTGAGTGATTTTGATGGAAAGAAAATTGATGCACAAGCGAATTCTCTTCAAGAAATGTATGTAAATGATCAAATTAAAGATGCTGATCTACAATTGGTATCTACATTGGATCAAGCAATCTTGGAATTGCAGACAGGTAAGATCGATGCTATTGCATTAGATAGTACAACAGCGAAAAATTATGCGGATACAAGTGATGGTATGTTTGCTTCTGTTCTTGTAGCAAATGGAGTTGAATTTGATTTGAGTCAATATGAAGATACTGCAGGTAATGTTGTAGCGGTAAAGAAGGGTGAAACTTCATTGATTGATGCTATCAATACAATAATTAAGTCTTTGCCAACAAGTGGTAAATATGAAGAAAATCTCTATACAGATATGTATTATGCAGCTTGTGTAGAAGCAGAAGTATCACCAAACGAAGAATAAGAGGGAAAAATGACACAGGGAATTATTGAAACTTGGTTAAAATATTATCCGATATTTCTGAAGGGGGCTTTAGGAACTCTAGAATATGCGGCTATTGCGGTTGTTTTTGGAACAATCGTTGGTACATTGATTGCGGTATTACATCTTTCTAAAAATAAGATTTTATCTATTATCGCAAATGTTTACGTAACGGTTTTAAGAGGTACACCATTGCTTGTACAAATGTATATTGCGTATTTCTTCTTACCAATGGCTCTTCCGGCATTGAACTTTATTTCTAAGGAACAATGGGTAGTGATTTCTTTGATTTTAAACTCTAGTGCTTATGTTTCTGAAATCATTCGTGGTGGTATCTTAGCAGTAGATCCTGGGCAGACGGAAGCTGCTAGATCTCTTGGTATGAGTTCTAAAAATTGCATGATCAAGATTGTTTTGCCACAGGCTGTAAAAGCAATTTTGCCTTCTTTAGCAGGTGAATATATTTCTATGATCAAGGAAACATCACTTGCGGGTACTTTTATGATGTATGAATTGATGTACACAAGAGTTTTACTTGCAAATAAATTCTTAACATGGCAGCCATTGTTCATTATTGCGGGTATTTATTTGGTAATGACAACCGTATTGACATGGTTGAGTGGTTTGTTAGAAAAGAGGTTGGCTGAAAGTGACTGAAAATATGAAACCGTTGATTGAGACAGTTGATCTCAAAAAGAACTTTGGTGATTTGAAAGTTCTCAAAGGTATTAACCAAAAAATCTATCCTGGTGAAGTTGTATCTATTATTGGACCTTCAGGCGGAGGAAAGAGTACGTTTTTAAGATGCTTGAACTTATTGGAAACACCAACAGATGGAAAAGTTTATTTTGAAGGCGTAGAATTGGATCCTAAAAGTACAGATCTTGATACACATAGACAGAAAATTGGAATGGTATTCCAACAATTCAATGTATTCCCACATTTAACAGTGTTAAATAACATTACAATTACACCGATGCTAGAAAAGAAAGTTTCTAAGGAAGCTGCAGAAAAGGAAGCTATGGAGCTTTTAAAAAAAGTTGGGTTGGAAGATAAAGCAAATGAGCATCCAAGAAAGCTTTCCGGTGGACAAAAGCAGCGTTTAGCAATTGTTAGAGCGATGGCAATGCATCCGGATGTTATGCTATTTGATGAACCTACATCTGCATTGGATCCTGAAATGGTAAAAGGGGTATTGGAAGTTATCAAAAACTTGGCAGAGAGTGGAATGACGTGTGTAATCGTTACACATGAAATGGGATTTGCACGCGAAGTGAGCGATAGAGTGTTGTTCATTGATGGTGGTGTAGTTGCAGAAGAAGGAACACCTGAAGAAGTGTTCTCACATCCAAAGAATGAAAGAACGAAAGAATTTTTATCACAAGTTCTTTAGAGAAAATGGTTATGAAAACAACATTTAAGTATGATCATTATTACTTGTATGACGAAGTAAAAAGGAATTTGGAATATTTTGCGGCAACATATCCTAAACTAGTGAGCTTAGGTGTGAATGTTGTTACAGAAGAAGGTAGAAATCAATATGTTGTAACAGTAACTAACACAGAAACTGGTGCAGCAGATAAGAAACCGGCATTGTATATTGATGGAAATATTCATGCTGGGGAAGTTACTTCTACAATGTGTGCAATGCATACAATCGACTATTTAGTTACGAATTATGGTAGTGATGCAGAAGTAACAAAATTATTAGATACAAAGACATTTTATGTGATTCCTCGTGTAACACCTGATGGATCAGAAAAATATCTAACTTCGCCGTATATGTTGCGCTCAGCTCCACGTCCATATTTAACGGAAAAAGGTGGTATAAAAGACGAAGATCTTGATGATGATGGCGTTATTCGTATGATGCGTATCAAAACACCATATGGTGCTTGGAAAATTGATGATACAGTGGAAAGCAAGATGGTATTGCGTGATCCAAGTGATGTGGATGGAGAGTTCTATGATATCTTTGCGGAAGGTATTCTTGAACCATATGATGGTGATGAAAACTTAAAGGCAAAGAAGGCAGATTGGGGTCTTGATTTTAATAGAAATTTTCCACTAGGTTGGTTTCCTGATGCAAGACAACCAGGTGCAGGAAAGTATCCATTAAGTAATCCTGAAACAAAAGCCCTTGTAGATTTTGCGTTAGCACATAATAATATTGGCGGAGCTGCTATTGGACATACAAGTGGTGGAATGCTTTTATATCCTCCTGGAACACGTCCAGAAAAGTCTGCGCCTTCTTTAGATATGAAGTGCATGCGTGCTATTGCGAAAATGGGTGAAGAAGAGCTCGGTTATAAGGCAATGAATATTTTTGACTCCTTTATGACAGATCAAGAGCATTATGATTCTGGTGCTTTTGATGATTGGTTCTATCAATCTCAAGGTATTCCTGCTTATACGATGGAATTTTGGGATGTGGCTAGCAAGGCAGGTGTTCCAAGAACGTGGGATGGAAAGCCTGAAGATCCAATGCTCGCCTTAAAGCGCTACAATGCTATCATGGCTTGGGTAAAAGAAAATGCCCCAGAGTCTTATGTAGAGTGGCATTCATTTGAGCATCCTACATTTGGAAAAGTCGAAATCGGTGGTTTTAATTTCAAGTTCACGTGTCAAAACCCACCAGAAAAGTATTTGTTAGCAGAGTGTGAACATGATACCAAGTTTAATATTCGTTTTGCAAAAGCATTGCCAAGTGTTGTTGTGGAAACTGTTACAAGTAAGAAAGTAACAGATACAGTATATGAAGTCAGTGCAATTGTTGGAAATAGAGGCTATCTACCAACAAATCTTACAGAAGAAGCAAATACGTTAAAAACATCTACACCTGTGAAAGTGTCTGTAGCAGGCGCTAAGGTGTTGAATGGAAAAGAAATAGAGAGTATTGGTAATCTAGATGGTTTTTCTGCTACAGTAACTGGTGCTTTCTATGGTAATTTACAAACGATTACAGCTGCGAAAGCAAAGAAAAAAGTTACATGGCTTGTGGAAGCTGATGCTGGAACGGCCGTAAGTGTTAAAGTAGAGAGTGATAAAGCTGGTTTTGCAGAAAAACAGATCACACTTTAAAAATGAAACATGCATGTCTAGAATGTGCATGTTTTTCTTTGATATAATACTTGAAAAGAGGTTTTTTTATGAAATATCAGAAATTAGGAAATACGGAAATTGAAGTATCAAAAATATCTTTAGGAACGTGGGGACTTGGTGGTGGAAGTGTCTGGACCGATCATGATAGCAGCGTAGAAGATGCAAAACGATTGTTGGATATTTGCCAAGATAATGGAATAAATTATATAGATACTGCACCTGTATATGGAACTGGCGCAAGTGAAGAATTACTTTCTAAAGCTTTAGAAGGAAGAAGAGATGAGTTTGTTTTACAAACGAAATGTTCCTTGAATTGGCGCAATGAAGGTGGAAATTTTCATTATAGTAGAGATGGATATACAGTAAATAATGATACGCGTTATTGTGCTATTCGTCGTGATGTGGAAGATTCTTTATTGAGAATGCATACAGATTATATTGATTCTGTCATTGTACATTATGTATGCAAAGATTGGCCTGTTGAGGAAACGGTTT
>CALBJM010000321.1 GCA_937893225.1 uncultured Erysipelotrichaceae bacterium
GATCCAAAACTCTTGTCCATCATCCATTCGCAGAAAGTATGTAATTTTATTGATTTTTCATTGCATATTGCACATTCTTTAGAAGAATGTATTCGAAATTCTTCGACGGGTGCATATGATGTTTTGTTTGTAGATTATCTATATGAAGATGTACCATATGTAGCGTTAATGATATTGGATAATCAGATGGCATATTCACATTTGACAAAAGCAGATGGAGATAGTGTAGAAAATACAATCATACAACAAAGGAGCGTATTACCTAATCCAACAAAAAAGATTCGTTGTTACGCGTATATTAATCGTGTGAATAATGAAATACACTTTAGTGATACACTCGATTGGAATGTGGATGATGAAAATATTCTTCAAGAAAAGGTATTGTGTTGTACATGTGAAAAAAGTAAACAAGAAATTTTAACAGAAGTAGATGAAGTGGTTAAAGAAGTAGCTGTTAAAGCAGATACAAATCCTACTTTGCTTCTATCAAAATATAAGAATTATATGAAAGAAAGCATTGCGGAAGAAATGCCAGTTACAACAGAAGATTTGGCCGCAAATGTTTTTAATGAATCAGAAGAAATGCAAAATGCGTTTATTTCTACATCTTTAGAACATGAACTGCCAAAAGAAGTAGAAATGCCAAAACAATATGCACAAAGAAAGCTTAAAAATCAGAAAATCAAAACAGACACTGGCATAGAATTGACATTTCCGACAGAGTATTCTGAAAATAGTCATTTCATCGAATTTGTTAACAAACCAGATGGGACGATTTCTATTGAAATAAAGAATGTTGGAAAGATAACAAATAAAGGGTAAACATATGAATAAAGAAAAACTAGGTACTGAAAACATATATAAATTGTTAGCATCATTAGCTATTCCAGCAGTGATAGCACAAATCGTCAATTTACTTTATAACATTGTAGATCGCATTTATATTGGGCATATTCCAGGAATTGGTGCTGCAGCACTCACAGGCGTTGGATTGTTTGCGCCTATATTAATGATGATCAATGCATTCGCAATGTTTTCTGGTAGTGGTGGTGCCCCAAAGGCATCGATTTTCTTAGGCGCAAAAGAAACTGATAAAGCTGAAAAAGTAATAGGAAACTGTTTTTCTTTGACATTATTTTTAGCAGTCGTACTAACTGTTTTGTTTTATATTTTTGCACCGCAATTATTGACTTTCTTTGGAGCTAGTTCTACAACACTGCCATATGCATTACAATATGCACGCATTTATATCTTGGGTACGATTACGGTTTTGATTGTCATGGGCATGAATCCATTTATTACGATTCAAGGCTTTGCGAAAACAAGTATGATGACAACAGTGATTGGTGCTGTTATTAATATCATTCTTGATCCGATTTTTATCTTTGTCTTAGACATGGGGGTACAAGGAGCAGCTATTGCTACAGTTTTATCGCAAGCAGTTGGGGCAATATGGATCTTACGATTTTTGACGGGCAATACAACGATCTTGCATTTAAAGAAGTCTTGCATGCAAATTGAAAAAGATATTTTATTTCCTTGTTTAGCATTAGGTATTTCTACATTTGTGATGATATCCACAGAGAGTATTCTTTCTATGACATTTACAAGTTCACTTTCTCGCTTTGGTGGAGATCTTGCGGTAGGTGCAATGACAATCATTACAAGTGTTTCACAACTTGTTTCAATGCCTTTGCAAGGAATCTGCCAAGGTGGACAAACAATTATTTCGTATAACTTTGGTGCTAGAAAAAATGCAAGAGTGAAAAAAGCATTTTATGCAGAATTGTTTATTTGTGGAGCATATTCCATTGGTTTTTGGATAATGATGATGGTACTACCAAAAGTATTTGCTTCTGTTTTTACATCGGATGCTTCGTTAACAAGTTATACAGCAGGTGTATTACGTATTTATATGGCAGGAATTTTTGCGACAGGTTTTCAAATCAGTTGCCAAAATAGTTTTGTTGGTCTTGGACAAGCAAAGATATCTTTGTTTTTGGCTGTGTTACGTAAGTTGATCTTGTTGATTCCATTGATCTTGATTTTGCCAATGTTTATGCAAGATAAAGTATTTGCGGTATTTTTAGCTGAACCGGTGAGTGATATTCTTGCGGCAACGATTACAACGATCACATTTGTTACAAAATTTAATAAGATTTTAGAAAAAGGTCCTACAAAATAGACAAATTTTTGAATGTGTACCTGTTCTTATGCCTCTGAAAAGTGTTATGAATATAATGCTTTTGGAGGCTTTTTTATGAAATTGGGTGTAATCGATGTTGGTGGAGGTTTAAGAGGCGCATTTGGTGCTGGTGTTTTTGATTATTGCTTAGAAGAAAATATTAACTTTGATTATGCAATTGGTGTGAGTGCGGGTAGTGCAAATGTGGCGTCTTATATGGCAAAGCAAAAAGGAAGAAACTTTGTATTTTATACTGAATACTTGCCTAGATGGGAATATATGAGTGTGAAGAATCTTGTGAAAACGGGTTCTTATATTGGCTTGGATTATATTTATTCTGCATTGTCTGATCAAGGTGGAGATTATCCGCTTGATTGGAATGCGATTCAACAAGATGAAAGGGAAATGGTCGTTGTTTCTACAGATGCCATTACAGGAAAAGCACACTATTTTTGTAAAAATGATATGCATA
>CALBJM010000322.1 GCA_937893225.1 uncultured Erysipelotrichaceae bacterium
GCATGGACTGGATTGATTCAAGCACTTAAAGAAGGACAAATCGATATGATCATTGCTGGTATGGGAGACACACCAGAGAGAAAGGAATCTATTGCTTTTTCTAACACGTATTCCGTAAAGAAAACAGAATATGTACTCGTTGTACAAGCTAAAAGCCAATATGCTAATGCAACATCTATACAAAACTTCTCAGGTGCAACGGTCATCGGGCAGATCAATACATATTATGATTCAGCCATTGATCAAATCAATGGTGTTATTCACGCACCAGCTGCACAAGACGTACCAAACATGACATCTCAATTACAAGAAGGTCTTGTTGATGCAATCATCTTAGATGATGACACAGCTGAAAGTAAGTACGAAGGCGATGATGATTATAAGATCTTACACTTTGAAGGGAACAAGGGTTTCAAAGTTGATATGACAGGTGCTTGTGTAGGTATTCGTCTAGAAGACACAGCTCTCGTTCAAAAAGTCAATGACGCTCTATCCAAAATCGATACGGAAACACGTGCAAAGCTAATGGAAGAAGCTAAAGCAAATCAGCCAAAGTAAGAGGTATAATACATGAACAATCAAATCACTTGGAAAAATCACATTTGGGCATTAGCAATCTTTGCAGGATGTATCGCTTCTGCTCTTACCTATTCTTATTTGACAAGTAAAATCAATTTATTGTGCATAATGTTTTTCATGCCACAATTCCTTGTTAAAGTCATTCTTTTCATTCCTTTGCTTGCATCGATTTACATTTTGATCAAACATGTGTTTCTACACAATACACAACGAAATACTTTTGAAAAGTTATGCTTCATTGTTAACTTTTTCTTATTTGCATTCACATGCATTGATCGCATAGTACTAGGCGGTGTTTCTGATATTGTTGTTGCAAATATGTCTTCTTCACAAAAGGGACTTAACTTCTTTGCCACAATGTCTTATATCCTTACACACAACTGGAAAACATTTTATACAGGTATCTTTCACACACTAGAACTTGCATTTGTAGGTACGATCATAGGATTTGTTGTAGCAATGCTTCTCGTATTCTTACGTATCGCAAAACCAGATAAAAGGGATGCAGAATGGATACAAGCACTAAAGCTCACAGGAAATGCATTTGCTTCTTTCTATGTCACCATTATTCGTGGGACACCAATGATGGTACAAGGATTGATTGTCTATTATGCAGGATTCAGACTCATCCGTTCTATTTTCCCTGGCATGAGCGTTTCTGAATTAAATGGTATTTATTCTGTCTTTCTAGCTTCCGCAATAACTGTTTCTTTAAATACAGCTGCTTATATTACAGAAATACTCAGAGGTAGCGTTGAAGCAATTGATAAAGGGCAAATGGAAGCTGCTAGATCTCTTGGCTTATCAACTTGGCAAACAATGCGAAAAGTCATTTTTCCACAGGCCATACGTAATTCTATACCAGCAATATGTAATGAATTTATCATCAATATCAAAGATACATCCGTACTCAATGCTGTTGGCATGACAGAATTGATGTTTATGACAACAACAGTTGCTGGAACATATTATGTATATCTTGAAACATATATGATTACTGCTGTTATCTACTTGATTCTTACAATTTGTATGCAAGCAATCATGAACTTCTTCGCAAAGAGAATGGATATGCCAGTTCAACATGGTGTACCTTCTAGTAATTAAAGGAGCAAAAAAATGAATGAAATATTAAAGCTTGAAAACCTAGAAAAATCATTTGGTTCACTACACGTTTTAAAAAATATCAATCTCGTTGTACATCAAGGAGAAGTAGTTACTGTGATTGGTGCATCTGGTTCTGGAAAAAGTACAATGCTTCGTTGTATTAATCTACTAGAAGAACCTGATGCTGGACATATCTATTTTGAAGATACAGATCTAACAGAATTAAGTACAAATATCAACAAACTTCGTGAAGACATAGGTATGGTATTCCAGTCATTCAATTTGTTTCCAAATATGAATGTTTTAGACAACTGCACACTTGCTCCTTGCTTGATCAAGCACATGAACAAAGAAGAAGCAGAAGAACTTGCAAAACAAAGACTCATACAAGTAGGCATGAAAGAATTCATACATGCATCTACAAAAACACTATCTGGTGGTCAAAAACAACGTGTCGCCATTGCACGAGCACTTTGCATGAGTCCAAAAATCATGTTATTTGATGAACCAACATCTGCATTAGATCCAGAAATCGTTGCAGAAGTATTAGATGTCATGAAACAGCTTGCCGAAGATGGTATGACAATGGTCGTTGTTACACATGAAATGACATTTGCTAAAGAAGTAAGTGACCGTGTAGTATTTATGGACAAAGGAATCATCTTGGAAGAAGGATCTCCAAAAGAAATATTCCAAAATCCAAAGAATGAAAGAACAAGAGATTTCTTAAAAAGATATCTTGATAACTGAAAGGAAAAATATGACAGATTATAGAACACTTATTCATGAATTATGGGGATATGCCGAAACAGGCTTCGAAGAATATCGTTCCTCAAAAGCAATGTGTGACTTTTTAGAAAGCAACGGATTCAAAGTCACAAGAAATATTGCAAATATGGAAACAGCTTATGAAGCTGTTTATGGCAGCGGTCACCCTGTTATCTGCTTTTTAGCAGAATACGATGCACTATTTGGGATGAATCAAAAAGCAGATACAACACACTATGAACCAATTACAAACCCAAATGACACTGGGCATGGCTGTGGCCATCACTTGCTAGGCACTGGTTCTATTCGTGCTGCTATTGAATTCAAAAAATATCTACAAGACAATCATTTAGAAGGCACTGTAAAACTTGTTGGATGTCCAGCTGAAGAAAGCGGTTCAGGTAAAGCATACCTAGCACGCGATGGATACTTCAATGATTGTGATATTGCTTTAACATGGCATCCATCAAACTATAACCAAGTCGTAACAGGTTCTTCTCAGTCTTGTATTTCATGCTTCTTTAAGTTTCATGGTGTTTCAAGTCATGCCGCAAGTGCTCCTCATTTAGGAAGAAGTGCACTAGATGCATGTGAGCTCATGAATGTTGGTGTCAACTATCTTAGAGAACACATGCTTCCTACAGACTGTGTCCAATATGCATATTTAAATGCCGGCGGAAAAGCACCAAAAGTTGTACAAAGTGAAGCAGTTCTCAAATACTTTGTTCGTTCTGCAACGAATCCAGTCTGTGAAGAACTGTATCAACGTGTAATCAATTGTGCGAAAGGTGCTGCAATGATGACTGGTACAACGGTAGATGTAATATTCGATGAAGGTTTAAGTAATCAAGTTCCAAATTTTGTTTTAGAAGATGTATTGGCAGATTCATTTAGAAAGCTTTATAAAAATACATATACAGAAGAAGAACTTGACTATGCACAATCTTTCAAAGATACATATGACATTCAAAATGTTATGAGTGATCTACCACAATTTGCTTCCGATAAACAAGCTATCATTGAAAATGTGCAAAGTCGGCCTATCAATGACTATTTTGTAGAAACAAATCACTCAGATATTTGTGAAATGGGATCCACAGATGTTGGCGATGTTTCTTGGGTAGTTCCAACAGCACAAGTCAATACGGCTTGCTATTCCATTGGCGCAGGTGCGCATAGTTGGCAATGGGTAGCACAAGGAACAAGTGAAATTGCCTACAAGGGTTGCATGCTTGCTGGTGATATATTGTGTGATGCAGCAAAAACTCTATACAATGATCCTGCATTGATTCAAAGAGCTAAGGATGAGTTAAAAACAAGACTCCAAGGAGAAACATATAAATGTTTGATTCCAGAAGATGTCAAGCCACACATTTCAACAGTTGAATAAAGGAAAAAGGTGCTCAGCAATCATTTGCTAGCACCAATTTTTTTAATAATCTGTTTTAACAGACTCTTCTTTCCATGTTTCGATTTCTTCTAATCTTTGTTGTAATGCATTTGTTACAATTCTTACCGCATCACTACCAAGTAGTAATCTAAACGGTGTGTTTTCATTCTCTATTGCATCAATAATGACATCTCCACATTTTTCAGGATCACCTGGTTGATTTCCTGCATTTTTACTTTCAGCAACAGATCTCTTCCACGCAGTTTCTTTATATGCAGAAATTGTATTATCAGATCCCTTTAAAGAAGAATCATAGAAATGCGTTCTAAAAGATCCTGGTTCTACTACCATAACCTTAATACCTAGTGGCTGAACTTCAGCAGATAAGGCATTGCTCATCAATTCTAATGCAGCCTTGCTAGATGCATAGAATCCAGATGCAGCACCTGTTCTTACTGCACCAATAGAGGAAACATTAATGATTGCACCTTGTTTTTTCTCACGCATATAAGGAAGAACTTTTTGTATCAAATGAATAGGTCCAAACAAATTGGTAGTATACATTTTCATAACACCTTCATCTTTTGCTTCTTCAATCGAAGAGCGATACGCATATCCAGCATTATTCACTAATACATCAATTTTTCCAAACTTAGCAATTGCTTTTTCTATAGCATTTTGAATAGAATTCTGATCTGTTACATCCAATTCTACTGCTAATGCTGTGTCTGGATAATCTTTAACAATACTTTCAATTTTTGCATAAGAGCGCGCTGTAACAACACACTGATAACCCCTCTGCAACACTGCTCTAGCTAATCCTGCTCCTATTCCACCTTCAGAACAACCCGTAATAAAC
>CALBJM010000323.1 GCA_937893225.1 uncultured Erysipelotrichaceae bacterium
GACTGAGCTATTAAGGCACGTACAAAATAATATCATATCTACAATTTAATGCAAGTCATTTTTGATATTTTTTATACGTTTTGCTTACAAACAAATTAAAACATTTTCCTACCACGAAAATATCCAACAGGATGAAACCCAGCATGTTCTTTTTTGACATTAAATTCTGTCAATGGTGCATCTTGTAAAGTACAAGTTCTCCGCACAGAATAAAACCCATATTTTTCACGTATCTGATCCATAACAATATCTAATTTCTTTTCTTTTTCATGTGCATATGGATCATCAAATAAGCTCATTTGTTCAATATTTTCATCAGGTGATAAATTTCCAACAGATAGCCCAATTGCTCGTAATGGCACATCAAATTCATATTCTCTCATCAAAGTCATAGCATAATGTAATATTTCAGTACTCACATTTGTCTTTGTATCAAATTTATGTTGCCAACTATAATTCTCCATATCACTATTTCGTATGGATACAGAAACTCTATTACCATGCAGACCAGCCTCTTTCAATCGGCTTGCTACGCTTTCCGCCAAGCAAAAATACACAGGCCTTAAATCACGTAAATTATCCACATCATAAACCATTGTAATGGAATTTCCAATAGATTTTGGGACAGGTTCCCACCCTATTTCCTGTACAGGACTTGGATCCATTCCATTCGCAAACATCCATATCGTTCCACCTAGTACACCTAGTTTTTTCTGTAGTTTTTCTACAGGACAATTTGCTAAATCACCAATGGTAAAAATATGTTCTTGATATAACTTTGCACTCGTTGCAGGTCCAACATACAACAATTCGCTAACATCTCTAGGCCAAACAATATCTTTGTAATTGTCTTTTGTGATTACAGTAAAGCCATATGGTTTTAGAAGATCACTCCCAAATTTCGCAAATGTCTTGTTCCATGAAACCCCTACAGATACAGTCAATCCCAATTCATCAAATACTCTTCTTTGAATCTTTTTTGCCACACTGATAGGATCACCAAATAATTGTTGTGAATGTGTAAAATCGATCCATGCCTCATCCAATCCAAACGATTCAACGCAATCACTATATTCATAATAAATTTTCTTTACTTCTGTAGTGTAATAAATATATTTTTCATAATCTGGTGGAATAATCAGCAAATTCGGGCATTTCTTTTTTGCGTCCCGTAAAGATTCAGCAGTTTTAATGCCATATCTTTTTGCCATATCATTTTTTGTCAAAATAATGCCATGACGTGTTTCTTCATGCCCGCCAACTGCCATAGGTACTTTTCTTAATTCCGGATATAACATTTCTTCGATTTGTGCATAGCAGTGATTGATATCAATATGAAATATAACATTGTCCATGTTCCTTCTCCTGGTATCTATATTAGCGAATGATTGTTTTTTCACTGTACAAAAAATAGCACAGTCAATCAACTTAGTTATTTCTTAATATTTTTTCCATTGCATGTAAGTGGTACAGATAGTACACTTTAGACAGATAATACAGAAAGGAGGACACATGTTTCTTATCAACTTACAAAGCAAAGAACCTATCTTTGAACAAATACAATCGCAAATTCTTCGATTCATAAGAGCAGGTGTTTTGAAACCAGGAGATCGATTACCTAGTGTACGTGCATTAGCACAAGAAAACGGCATAAATCCTAACACTGTTTCTAAAGCATATATCGAGTTAGAAAAAAATGGATATGTGTACAACATTCCTAAAAAAGGTGTTTATGTAGCAAATATAGATATGCAGAAAGGACAAAAAGAACAAATTATTGCTTTATTACGACCACTTAAAGAAAAAGGAATTACCAAAGAAGAAATCATTTCATCGCTAGACACATTATATAAGGAGGATGAATATGTTGAAAATTGATAACTTGTGTAAAAGTTTTGGAGACACAAAAGTATTAGATAAATTAAATCTAGAAGTCGAAGAAGGATCGATTTTTGGACTTGTAGGTATCAATGGTGCAGGAAAATCTACACTTCTCAGAACAATTTCTGGTGTATATGAGCCAGAGCAAGGTTGTGTATTATTCAATGATTCCGATACATATGAAGATGAAAAAATTCGAAAAGAAATCGCATTTGTTTCGGATGAGCAATATTACCCAATTGGTTCAACCATACATTCTGTAAAGCTTTTATATCAAAGCATGTACGATTTTTCAGAAGAAAAATTCCAGAAATATCTAAAGATGTTTGCATTACAAGAAACGGATGCGATTCTCAACCTATCCAAGGGCAATAAACGCCGCGTAGCTCTCCTATTTGCCCTTTCTATCAATCCAAAGTTACTTCTATTGGATGAGGCCTATGATGGACTAGAACCACTTGTACGATACAAATTTAAACAAGTACTTGCTGAATTGATAGAAGACGAAAAAATCACTGTAATCATTTCATCTCATAATCTAAAAGAACTTGAAGACATATGTGATTCTTTCGGTATTTTAGAAGATGGAAAGATGATGACATATGGTGATTTAAGTAATTCCAAAGAAAATGTGAATAAATATCAAATCGTATTTGATAAAGAAATCGATGATGATGCATTTGCTGGACTAGACATCTTGCACAAAGAGCACGAAGGAAGAGTATATAAACTCGTTGTCAAAGGCAGCTCTGAAGAAGTCATGCTAAAGATTCAACAATTACATCCACTACTTGTAGATATGCTGCAAGTCAATTTTGAAGAACTATTCATTTATGAATTAGAAGGAAGGAGCAAAGAAAATGAAAATCGATAAGAATTATTTTAAATACTTATTGCAAAGTAAAAAGATTGCTTGGTTATTTTGCTTTGTGATGTACATGGCCAGTTCTTTATCAGGTTATTTAAGTGTTGGTGCAAATCGTTTATCTATTTTCAGTGATTCCTTATTTATTGCTGGAACGTTATCGCTTATCATGACATTTGTACTTCCTGTAGTACTTTTCTCTTTTGTGCACAGGAAAAGAAGTTGTGATCAATATTTTTCACTTCCTATCAAAAGAAAGAATATGTTATTCACAACCTTTGCATGCATGTTTTTCTTGACCATAGGATATTATTTAGCAACATCCATCATTTCTGCTGTTTTAGCATTTGGAACAATTCATAGTATAGAACTTACTAGTTATATAGTGTCTAGCACTTATTTAGCAATTGGCTGCATTGCTTTATTGCTTATCAATAGCGCTATTTACTTGCTTGCTAATAATATCTTTGATGGTATCGTTCTATTAATGGCGTATTTTGCAATCATTGGATTAGTTTGCGTGACATGTAATACGATATTTGATACTCTATTGATTTCATTCTTCTCAGATTTTATATCTAATGGATTGTTATTTTCACCTGTAGGTATCGTATTTAGTAATTTCTTCCATGTTGTTTCTCTCATACAAGCAGAGACACCATTTACAATTTCTGTATTTTCTATATGGCACAATATTTTCTTACTCATATATGCTATCGTTGCATGTATCTTGTTAAAGAAACACTTCATACAAAGAAAAACAGAACGAGCAGAACAACCATCAAACACATTTTTGGCATATCCATTTATTATCAATTTCTATTTAATATTCTGTTTGTTCATTATTGCATTTTCTACAAACTATGCATCTATTGGTGAATTTATCATCATTTATTTGATGTTATTCTTCATATACATTATTGCAATATTCATCTACAAAAGAAAATTGAAATTGTATTGGAAAAATGCACTGTATTATATCATTGTAGCTGTTGTAACAAGTCAACTAAGCCATTTCATCTATGCAAATAAAGCATTTGGTCTACCTTATTTGTATCCAACTACTAGTGGAGATACGATCAATTACAATTACAGCACATTTGTAAATGATCCACAATACAACTCTGCAGATGACGCCTACTATGATGTATCGATTTACTTCCACCTTTCTATACCAGTTGTTGAAAGAAACGATGCAAAATACAAACAAGTATTTACTGAACTAGAATCTTTTAGAAAGAAATCTATTGATGCATGGTTTGAAAATGGTGGAGATCTCATGAATTATACGTCCACAATTGCGATTCAAAACACAAAAGATACATCTTATACTTTTCAAGATTCAAGCAGCATTCTTAATACAATGTCATATACAAGCGATGTCTCTCTATCCATAGACGCATTAAGAAAGATTGACAAACTCACTACGGTAAAAATCAATATTTCCAATGAAACAAACGATAAACAATATACACTTGAACAATACATCAAGGAGTTCAAAAAATGACACTTTTGCTCAACAACACAACACACTCTGTAACAACAAATGGTAAAGAACAACACTTTACTAAGAAAGAATTTGATATTCTAGCATTTCTTGTAGAACATCCAAATATAATCTTCACACCAGAAGAAATCTATGAATCTGTATGGAAAGAAAAACCATATAAGTGCAGACAAATCATTTCTGTACACATGTGTCACATTCGCGAAAAAATACAAAAGAATTGCACAGAACAGATCGTATCTTCTTTTTGGAAAAAAGGTTATCGCTTCAATAAAGCATAAAGATATTTCGTGCTACATATTCCTGTGTAGCACTTTATTTTTCTGATACAATAGAACTAGATAACGCAGACGATTCTGCAGATAGGAGAAAATCATTATGGGTTTAATTTCAGCTACAATGCTTGCGGTAGGTAGCACATTTGGTGACCAATGGAAAGAGTACTTTTATTGTGATGCTATACCAGCAGATACGATTTGCATCAAAGCACATAAAAAAGTTAAGGGATTTGGGAACCATGGAAATGACAATATCATTTCTGATGAATCTGTAATTGCGGTAGCGGATGGACAATGCATGATCATTGTCGAACAAGGACAGGTCGTAGATATTTGCGCGGAACCAGGAGAATACAAATATGATTCTAAAACAGAGCCATCTATCTTTACAGGCAAAAACCTTTCTTCCTCTATCAAAGACGTTTTTAATGAAATTGGAAAAAGGATTACATTTGGTGGTGGGCCAGGTGCAGACCAGCGTGTGTATTATTTCAATACAAAAGAATTGACTGGCTTAAAATATGGTACTGCTTCTCCAGTTCCATTTCGTGTAGTAGATATGCGTGCTGGAATAGATATGGATATTTCACTCAAAGCCTTTGGAGAATATTCTATTCGAGTTACAGATCCTATTTTGTTCTATACAAACGTTTGTGCAAATGTTGCGGATGAATACAAAGTAAGCAACATTGAAACAATGATGCGTACAGAACTCCTTACAGCACTGCAGCCAGCATTCGCCAAAATTAGCGCATCTGGCATTCGCTATTCTGAAATTCCTGCACATACAACTGAATTAGCAAGTGCATTAAACGAAGAACTTTCAAAGAAATGGAAAGATACGCGTGGTATAGAAATCGTTTCATTTGGTGTTTCTTCTATCAAAGCTGACGCAGAAGATGAACAAGTCATCAAACAAATGCAACGTGATGCTGCATATACAAATCCTAATTTAGCAGGTGCTGCTTTAGTCGGTGCACAAGCACAAGCAATGCGTGATGCGGCTAACAATGCCAATGGTGCAGCAATGGGATTTATGGGAATGAATGCTGCACAAGCTACTGGTGGTGTGAACGCAAATGCTCTTTTTAACCAAGCACAAACTACTGGTTGGACATGTCCAAAATGCGGCACAACAAACCAAGGAAACTTCTGTACAAATTGCGGATCACCTAATCCAGCAAATGCAAAGTGGATTTGTCCAAAGTGTCATACTGAAAATTCTGGTAATTTCTGTATAAATTGCGGTGAAAAGAAACCGGCATAATCATTCAGGTCCGGACATCGGACCTTTTTTTCTCATGAAAGATTTCAAATTTGACAAAGAAAAATACAAAAAACAAATCCAATCCAATAATCTCATTGGCATATTACTCGGCTTATCCTCAATAGCACTATTTATCATTCTTTACATATTATCAAAGCACTTATAAGGAGCAAAACATGGCAGAACAACTCACGACATATCAATGTCCAAACTGCAACGGGCCTTTAAAATTTGACCCAAAAATTCAAAAACTAAAGTGTGATAACTGTGGTTCCACTTTCACCACAGACGAAATTGACAAATACTTCTATGAAGCAAATAAAGATGCTATCCATGTAGATGCTGAAAAAGTACAAAAAGAAGCTGCTGAAACACTGCAATGGACGCAAGAAGAAGCAGAAAAACTTCGCGCATACACTTGTCCAAGTTGTGGTGCACAACTCATCACAGATGCAAATACAGGTGCAACAAGTTGCCCATATTGTGGAAATCCAACAATTGTGCCTGCACAATTTGAAGGAACACTGAAACCAGACTATATCATTCCTTTCAAGCTTATTAAAGAAGACGCTATCCAAAAACTCAAAACGTTTTACAATGGAAAACCACTATTGCCTAAAACATTCATAGAAGAAAATCACATTTCTGAAATCAAAGGTGTTTATGTCCCATTTTGGTTATATGACGGCAATGCAGAAGCACATATCCGTGCCCATGCTACTACGATTACATCTCACGATACCCATGATGAACACATAACGACAACTCTACATTTCCGTGTAGAAAGAGATGGTTCTGTAGACTATGCAATGATTCCTGCAGATGCATCTACGAAAATGCCTGACGACTTTATGGATTCTATTGAACCATATGACTACGCAGACCTTATACCATTTCAATTATCGTATTTAACAGGATATCTTGCAGACAGATACGATGTTTCCAGTGAAGAAGACGCAACACGCGTAAACACAAGAATCAAAAACACCACAATACAATGTATTTCAGAATCTATTCGCCCATATGCAACCTATATTCCAGAAAGAGAAGACGTTGAAATCTATCCAGGAAATGTCCATTATGCATTTCTACCTGTATGGTTGCTATCAACACAATACAATGGAAAGAATTACTTATTTGCGATGAATGGGCAAACAGGAAAAATGATTGGTGATGACTTACCTACAGACATCAAAAAAGCAGTCTTGATTTTCATTGGCATAACTGTCATAGGTATTTTGTTGCTCTATCTCATTCTTTTTGTGGCAATGGCTTAAGGAAAATACTATGAAAAAAATTGTACGATTAATTATCTCTATTGTATTCTTTTGTTTTTCTGCTGTACCAATCTATGCTTCTAGCGACGTTTATGTAGAAGATACATATGGCGTATTAACGCAGGATGAAGTAAATGATTTACAACAACTAGCAACTGATATATCTGATAAATATGCTTTTGGTGTCTATGCGCGCATCATTCAAGATGATACAGAAGAGTCGTATAACGATATGGATACATTCTCTGAAAACTACTATCGTCAACAAGATCTAGGCTATGGAAATACATCAAATGGTGTACTGTTGCTCATTACACAATGTTCACAAGGTGGTTCCTATCAAGTCATGATTCCACCTGAATCTAACATGAATATGTTCACACTCGATGGTATGGATCGTATGGATGAAAAAGCCTATGCAGCATTAAAAAATCATGATTACTACCAAGCAATCTACGACTATCTTACTGAAGCAGATTCACTCATGCAATATTACAACGAATATGATGAAGCCTATGGAAGCAACTATGGCTATGATACAGAATATACTTCTGATAACACAGGTGTAAAATACGCATGTGTCTTTGGCATTCCTATGTTCCTTGCAAGTATCATCGTTTTTGTTTTACAAAGAAAAAACAAAACAAAATACACTGCTGCTACCGCAAATCAATACATCACAAAAAATGGTGTCCATTTAACAAATGCTAGGGACATGTACTTATATCGTACTGTTACTAGAACACCTATTCATCATGATGACGGTGGTGGTTCTTCTCCAGGCGGCAGTCACTTTTCTAGTAGTGGCGGTATGCACTCTGGTGGTGGTCATTTCTAATAGACAGGCTGAATATAGCCTGTTTTTGTTATGAAAGATTTTTCAAAGTAAATTTCAATTTGTTTTGTGTTTTTTCATAAATACATTGTATCTCCATTAGAAATATGTAAAAATAAGACACATAAAAATCAAAACAAGAGGTAGCGATGCAGAAGAGTATACTGTGGAGTCGGCAGACAATGAAACAGTAGAAAGGCAATCATCGCCGAACAGAATATGTTGGCAAATTTATTCTGTGGGGTCATAGATAACATTTATGACACTCCTTCGTAAAGAAGAGGCGCTTTGTTTGGCAGGATATGTTACAAATAAACGTCTCTCACGGACGTTTTTATTTTTATAAACAGAAAGTGAGAGAAAAAATGAAGAAACTATTACAATTACTATGTGTATTTACAATGTGTTTATCCTTTGCAGGATGTACTGCTGGTCTAACAGACAATCCAAACTATAATCTTGGTGTTGCTTCTAGTACAAATGATACAGAAGAAAAAACAGTCTATCGTATTGGTATGGAGTGTGATTATGCACCTAACAATTGGCAAGAAGACACAGAAACAAGTACAAATCTTCCTATTTCCAATTTAAAGGGATTCTATGCTGAAGGCTATGACATTCAAATGTCTAAAAAGATTGCTGAAGAAATGGGTGTACAAATTGAAATTGTTAAA
>CALBJM010000324.1 GCA_937893225.1 uncultured Erysipelotrichaceae bacterium
GAAGCCTTTTTTGCTTAACTTAATGAAATTGCCAGATATTATCCTTCTTTTTTTGGTATAAATCCCAAAAAATATCTTGTCCATGAGACTTAGCATCATTTTTTAAATCAGAATCAAATTTAGATGTAATATGATATGCTAAATCAAATCCATTGCCTATAATAAATAAATTGTTTTTCATAAATCCACTCCCTTCCTACTTTTGTAAGCTATTCAAATAGTCATGTATATCTCACTTTTTACATAAAAACTGATTTTATATCTCCTCATGTAACATTAAATATGCTTGTGCGCAAATATAGAAAAAACGAAGTTCATCAATTTTTGAAGAGACAAATCTAATCGAAAATTCATTTCTTGTAAATTCAAACAAATGCTTATTTTCCATTTACTTTCATCCATAATTCTTTACGTAATTTAGGGTGTTTCCATAGATAGTCAATGACTTTTTGATTTACTGGATATTCTTTATATTCTTCTAATCCTTCTTTGATCCATATTGTGCTTGTTTGTAAAGCATTTGCAATTTTTTCAGCATTAGTGTCAGAGAGTGTGTAGTGTAGTGCTTCAATTTGTGAGATTTGGGATTCTGATACATTGGAGATTTGTGATAGTTGTTTTTGTGTGAGTTGTAATTGTATTCTTCTTTGTTTAATGCGGTTTGCGATTTCTGCATTGATTTGTTCTTTGGTTTTTTGTTGTGGTATGGCTTGTGAGAGTGGCATATTTGCATAGAAGTATTGTGTATTGACTTTGTACTTTGCTTGTATCGTTTGAATAAGTGTAGTTGGTATAGGCGTAATGCCTTGTTCATAGCGTTTGAGTTGTGTAGTGGAACAGCCAAGCGTTTTAGCAAATGCATTTGTTGATAGTTGTAATGTGTTTCTGAGTTGTAGTAGTTTTTCATTCATTTTCATATTGACAGTTCCTCGTAGATTAGTATTTAATATGTTTAAACATATTAAAGGTGCAGATATGACATATCATTCTATTTCATTACCGATTCTTTCTGAAATTACAGGTATTTCACAACCCAAATTAGAGAAAGAATATACACAAGTCATAGAAGACAATTGTGTTCCATTGGCATGTGTAGAACAAGATGTACAAGACACTTTTGTACAAGAATATTTGTATA
>CALBJM010000325.1 GCA_937893225.1 uncultured Erysipelotrichaceae bacterium
TTTGATAGCTTGTATACGTGATTGCTTCATTCAGTACTTTATATAACCCTTCCTTGTGTGTGTCTTTCGGTTTTTCAAATGAGGAATATGTATTTGATAAGTGAAAACCGCTTAACTCTGCGACACGTCCCACTGCTTCGACAAAAGAAATTTTTTCGAAATTTTGTACGAAAGTAAATACATTACCACCGTTTCCACATACAAAGCACTTATATATTTTCTTTTCAGGATTTATTGTTAAGGATGGATCATGGTCATCATGAAATGGACAAATAGCTTTATAACTTTTTCCACTACGATGAACTTGTATGTAATGTGATATAACATCTACAATATCCGCTTGTTCACGCAATGCATCAATTTCTTCTTGCTTATATCTCGCCATGCACATCCTTTCAAAAATTAGAATCGAATATCTTTCAAGATCTTCTCTCTAACATTTTCTACGCTCATTCTCTCTTGAGCCATTGTGTCACGATTACGAATAGTGACTGTTCCATCTTCCATAGTTTGATCATCTACAGTAATGCAATATGGTGTTCCAATTTCATCCATTCTTCTATATCTTTTTCCAATGGAGCCAGCATCGTCATAAGCAACCGCAAAATCATATGAGAGAGACTTATAAATTTCTTTTGCTTTTTCAGAATGTGCTTTTTTCTTCAACGGAAGAATACCTGCCTTAACTGGTGCAAGAACAGGATGAAAATGCATAACAACTCTTGTATCTCCGTTTTCTAATGTTTCTTCATCATAAGCATCTGTAAAGAACATGAAAAATAAGCGTTCTACACCAACTGCAGGTTCTACAACATAAGGAAGATATTTTTCATTTGTTGTTGGATCTAAATATGTCAAATCCTTACCTGATGTATTTTGGTGCTGTGTTAAATCGTAATTTGTACGATCTGCAATACCCCAAAGTTCTCCCCAACCCCATGGGAACTTATATTCAATGTCTGTCGTTCCTTTAGAATAGAAAGAGAGTTCTTCTTTTTCATGGTCTCTAAATCTTAAGTTTTCAGCATTTCCTCCTAAAGATAAGATCCAATCCATACAGAACTGTCTCCAATATTGGAACCAACCAGAACCATCTTCTTTCATATCTGTTCCAGGTTCGCAGAAGAATTCCATTTCCATTTGTTCAAATTCTCTTGTTCTGAAAATAAAGTTACCAGGTGTAATTTCATTACGGAAGGATTTACCAATCTGTCCAATACCAAATGGAAGTTTTTTTCTATATGCTCGCTGAATATTTTTAAATTGTACAAACATTCCTTGTGCAGTTTCTGGTCTCAAATAAATTGTACTTTTAGCATCTTCCAGAGTGCCTTGGAATGTTTTGAACATCAAATTAAATTGACGAATTGGTGTAAAATCATGTGCACCACAATCTGGGCATGGAATCTTATTATCGCGGATAAAAGCTTCCATCTTTTCATTGCTCCAACCTTCACATGAAACTTTTCCTTCACTCCAAGTTTCAATCAACTGATCGGCTCTATGTCTTGTTTTGCACTGTTTGCAATCCATCAAAGGATCTGAGAATCCCTTCAAATGTCCAGAAGCTTCCCATACTTTTGGATTCATTAAAATCGCAGCTTGTAACTCCACGTTATTAGGATCTTCTTGAATGAATTTCTTTTGCCAAGCGCGTTTTATATTGTCTTTCAAAGCTACACCATACGGTCCAAAGTCCCATGTATTACTAAGGCCACCATAAATTTCTGAACCTTGAAATACAAAACCTGTTGTTTTTGCATGTGAAACTATTTTATCAAATGTTTTTTCCATGTGTAGACAGTCCTCCCCTATTTTGAATATTCTGTAATAATATAGCACTAAAAAAGAGGCTATTCAATCGAAAAATAGCCTTTCAAATAATGCAAAAGAGCGAATTTTAATACCTGTATGTTGAAATATCATATCCACAAGAATTTGAATATCTTCTTTTTTCGCTTGTGTTTGTTCTGCAATGAGAGAATATTGTTTCAAACCGCCTTTGACAAGTAGTCGAAATCTCTTTAAGGAAGCAATATCCGTTGTCTGTATTTTCATATTCTGTGCACAATTGGCACACAAGAAACCGCCTTCTCTACTAGATATAGCTGAAACATATTTCGAAGAGCAAACGACACATTCATCTACATCTGGTGTGATGCCATATTGTGCCATGACACTAACCAAGAATAATGCAAGTATCGTATAGACATTGCCATGATTTTCCAAATACTGAAATGCTTTTTCTAGATAGAAATACATTTCTTTCGACTCCACTGCAGCCCCTTGCATAACAAACGCATCACATACTTCACTCATAACAGCTGCACACATCGAACAACCTAGATCCATATGCATATTTTTAAATGTTGAAATCGTAGAAACACTTTGCAGTGTAAATATTGTGCGATCTTCACGGTAGTCAAAACAAAATTCTGCTTTAGTATAAGGAATCAATCTTCCAGCATTTTTGCTTTTTGGTTTTCGAATTCCGTTTGCCACTAATGCTATTTTGCCATATTGTTGTGTCAATACCGTTACAATTGCACTTGCATCTTTATAATCTGTTTGTTTTAAGATAAGTCCGACGATTCTATCATTCATCGTCGTTTCCTGCACCACCATACCCATACTCTGATATGAGATGGTCATGACTTCTCCACGCATCCTGAACACGTACAAATAGTTCTAAAAATACTTGTCTACCGAGAAGTTTTTCAATATCTTTTCTTGCTTCTACACCAATTCTTTTCAACATTTTGCCTTGCTTACCGATCATGATTGGTTTTTGAGATTCTTTTTCCACAAGTATCGTCGCTTGAATATAACAAGCATTTTTACGAAATTCTTTATTATCAATACGTACTGCAGAGGCATGCGGAATTTCTTCACGTGTGAAATCTAAGATCTTTTCACGAATCAATTCGGCAATGCGAAAATTTTCTGCACCATCTGATATTGTTTCAGCAGGATATAACATTTCACCTTCTGGAAGATACTTTTTCGTCGTACGAATAAGATCTTCAAAAGAGCGATTGAATTTTGCACTCATTGGAAAAAATTCAGCAAATTCATATCTTTTTTGCCATGTTAATAAGTTTTTCATGATTTTTGAATCTTCCATTTTATCAATTTTATTCAAAATCAAGAAAACAGGCAATCCAGTATTTTTAACAGCCTCAAGTACAAATTCATCCCCTTTTCCAAAGGGAACAGAACCGTCTATGACAAGATATATAACATCTACGCCTTGCATCACATCAAAGGCTTCTTTGTTCATTCTTGAATCTAAGCGCAGAGATGGTTTATGAATGCCTGGTGTATCCGTAAATACGATTTGGCAATCTTCTCTTGTTAAAATTCCACGTATTTCACTTCTTGTTGTTTGGGGTTTATTTGAAACGATAGCAACTTTTTCTCCAACAAGAGCATTAATCAATGTACTTTTTCCGGCATTTGGTCTTCCGGCTATTCCTACGAATCCACTTTTCACTAGTTTTCCTCACTTTCTTGAAATAATTGGGTCCAATATTTTGTCTTGCAAAGCAAACATGACTTTTTCATCTTCTGGTTTCATGTGATCATAGCCAAGGCAATGTAGCATACCATGTGTAAATAAGAAACACATCTCTCTTGTATAGCTATGTTCATATTCTTTTGCTTGCTTTTTACAATAGTTAATATTGATAAATATATCACCAAGGTCTTTTTCTTCTTCTGGGATAAAATCTTCTTCATTATCTCTTATTGCAAAAGAAATGACATCTGTAGGGCGGTCGATTCCACGGTAATCACGATTGATTTTATGAATTGCTTGCGAGCGCACAAATGTTACAGATAATTCATAATCTTCTGGTAAATCAAGTATTTTTTCTGCACTAGCAGAGATTTTTTTAAAGAGCGATTCAAATTCATCGACTGGTTGATTTGTACGATTTATTAAAGTTATTTCCATGTTATTTTCCTCTGTATATTATTATACACAGAAACATTTCGTTAAGAATGTGTTTTATTCATGTGCAAAAATGAATTTTTTGTTGGAAGATAGTAAAGTTTTGGTAAAATTATTTTATTAAGAGAGTCAGGGAGGACATATGACTTTGGGCTCAATTAGCTGGAACATGATTCTAGGCGGATTTGGTTTATTCATGTTTGGAATCACTTTTATGGGCGATGGCCTAAAAGCTGTTGCTGGAGACAAACTTCGAGAATATATCGATAAGTACACCTCAAATACATTTTCGGGAATGATCATTGGTATTCTATTAACAATATTGATGCAGTCAAGTAGTGCTACAACTGCCATTGTTATTGGACTAGTACGAGCTGGATTGATGTCATTGGATCAAGCAGCTGGAGTCGTATTGGGTGCAAATATTGGTACAACGATTACTTCATTCTTGATTTCCATTAGTCTTGATAAATATGCAATGTATATCATATTTGTTGGGGCATTATGTATTTGCTTTGGTAACAAACAAAAAACAAAATATATAGGAAATGTTATTTTAGGATTTGGATTGATTTTCTTTGGCATGGATGCTATGGGAAGTGCTTTAGCTGAATTAAAGCAATTACCACAATTTACTAGTTTTGCACTAAGTATGGCAACAAATCCACTCCTTGGTTTCTTAGCTGGCATTTTGATCACTGCAGCATTGCAATCGTCTGCTGCTACGATTGGCGTCATTCAAAAATTATATGACGCAGGTGCAGTTTCCTTAGGCGCCTCTATCCCTTTTATGTTAGGCGCAAATATCGGTACCACTATGACAGGTATCCTAGCTTCTATCGGTGGTTCTACAGCTGGAAAAAGAACTGCAGCAATGCATACGATCATGAATGTGATTGGTGGTGTCATTGGGTTGATTTTCCTTGTTCCATATACCGCATTTATTCAAAATGTTTTCGGAAACTTAAATCCAATGATGCAGATTGCCATGGCAAACATTATATTCAAAACAGTCACAACGATCGTGTTCATTCCATTTGTAAAACAACTTGTTACTCTTGTTAGAAAAGTTGTTCCTGGTAAAGAACCAGAACTTATGGAAGTGAACATTGATGAATTAGACACAAATGTTGCAACTGTATTGCCTTCCTTTGCATTAAAGCAAGCACAACAAGCTATCCTAAAAATGAGTGACGTAGTAAAAGAAGCTGTCAATCAAACACAAGTTTTCATGAAAGAAAAAGGCTCTGAAGAAGACATGGAAATGTTGAAAAGAAATGAAGCAATGGTCAATAAATTTGACAAAAAAATTACAGAATACCTTATTCAACTTTCTGTTCAACCAAATATGACAGAACACGATATCTTGGACAATAGATTATATCTTGACGCTACGAAGAACTTTGAAAGACTAGGTGACTTAGCAATGAACCTAGGTGAATTTTACAACATGGTTTATACAGATGGACATCAGTTTTCAGAATATGCAGAAAATGACATGAATGCTATGTATAAACAGTTTGTAGAAATGTTTGACTTAACAGTTGAAATATTGGTTACAAAAAATCAAATCAATTATGGGCGATTACTTGGTATGGAAGACGAGATGGACCAATTAGAATATGATGCTCGAGAAGCTCATTTCAAACGCATGAGCAATCATACATGTACATCTCCTATTGCAGAAAGTGTATATTGTGATATTCTCGGTACACTAGAGCGTATGGGCGACCATTGTTGTAACATTGCGCGTGCAGCAGTAACTAGTGAAACAAAAAAAATTGAACCTGATGCTGGATGATAAAAAGGGACGAAATGTCCCTTTTATTTTTGTTCATATCTTTCTATGATCTTTTGTACAAGAGGATGTCTCACAACATCATCACTATTCAAATGAACGATACCAATTTCTTCGATTCCACTTAAGATACGACTTGCTTCTGCTAATCCACTTTCCATTCTTTTATCAAGATCAACTTGTGTTAAATCACCTGTAATGACCATACGTGAATGAAAACCAAGGCGTGTCAAAAACATTTTCATCTGAGAAGTCGTTGTATTTTGCGCTTCATCCAAAATGACATATGCATCATCTAACGTTCTTCCACGCATATATGCTAAAGGTGCGATTTCAACAATTCCTTTTTCCACCAGAACATCTGTCTTTTCATTTCCAAGCATCACATGCAATGCATCATATAAAGGTGTTAAATAAGGATCTACTTTCTCTTTTAAATCCCCTGGTAAAAAGCCAAGACTTTCTCCTGCCTCCACCGCAGGACGTGTCAAAACAATGCGTTTCACATCTCCTTTTTTTAGAGCAGTAACCGCTTGAATCACTGCCAAATATGTTTTTCCTGTGCCAGCTGGCCCTATAGCAAAAACAATATCTTTTTCTTGCATGGCTTGAAAAAATTCCAATTGACCTTTCGTTTTTGGCATAATTGCTTTTCCAGCAAGGGTCCTACCAACAATGGCTTTATGCATAACATCCATATCCAAGTCTTCATTTCGTGTAACTAAACGATATGTATAAATGACATCTTGATCTGTAATGTTCTTGCCTTGTTGTGTTTGGGTCAATAACTTTGCGGCAACTCTAGCAATGTTTATCTTTGTTGCTTCATCACAATCTATCAATAATAAGCTCCCATCTCTAAACACCACCGACTTACCACAACACTTCGTCAATACATGCAAATTGGAATCATTCGGTCCACAAAACAAACGATATGTTTCTTCATCCAACCCATTAAATTCTATTTTCTCTGTATTCACACACTTCTCCTTTAAGATTTATGAAAAAAGATGAGTTTACACTCATCTTCTTACTTTCCTCTTCTTCTAGCCTTACGAGCTGCTTCACTCTTAAGCTTTCTCTTGATGCCTGGTTTTACATAGTATTCTCTCTTACGAGCTTCTGCTAATGTACCATTACGGCTAACCTGACGCTTGAAGCGGCGTAATGCATCATCTAAATTTTCGTTTTCCTTAACGATTACTCTTGCCATAGTTACTCACCGCCTTTCCCGTTCGTGCTAAAGTATTTTAGCAAAATAAGAAACTAAATGCAATTACTTTTTGAAATCTTTTAAGTCAATATTATTTTGATATCCAAGTCCATTTTTACGCATGATCAAATATGTCACGGAAATTGCAATAACCGTTATAAACCAACTGATTGGATATGCCCACATCAATACGGTAAATGATCTATGTGCAGCAAAATATGTATACAAATAAATGATTCTAACACCACATATACCAACTAAAGCAATCATTGCCGGTTTTAGAGATTCGCCATATCCACGCATCGCCCCAGAAATAATGTCAATTGTTCCATTTACAACTTCAAAAGACAATATCCAAAAAATTCTTTGATACCCATATTCTATGACCTCAGGATCCGAGTTGAATATAT
>CALBJM010000326.1 GCA_937893225.1 uncultured Erysipelotrichaceae bacterium
AACGGATAATGGGAACTATGTACCATTTCTTTATGATTTTGTTGGAATCATATTGTGGAATATTTCTGGAGTGATAATTTGTGAGTGTTGGAATAGTAAAGGTGAGTATCATCCATTTCTTCTTTTTTTAATGCTTGCGTATTTTGATTCAGTTCCGTTTGTTCTAGCAGATATAATGTCCTTTTCAATGTATTTGATACAAATTGGAATAGCAGCAATTGCGACAGCTATTTCTGTAAAACTTACTGTGCAGTACTATAAACCAAAGAAGATTCAATCCATGTTATTAGCAGTTATTTTATTATGGTGGTCTTTTGGAACATATCAAGCATTTATTTGTTTCTACATTTCTGCATTTGCAGGTTATTGCGTGATTCATTATATATCTGAAAATAGAGAATATTTGTGGAAAATCATTGGCGTTGGTGTTTGTATTTGTATTGCAGGTGTAATTGGATATGTGTGTATTGATAAAGTAGTGAATATCTTAGCAGGGTCTGATGGGTATTTGCAAAGTAACTATATTGGTTGGATGGATGAAAATCCAGTATTGAATTTTTTGATGTCTTTAGCGAATGTTGGTAGAGTTTCATTTGCTGTGACATATAAAAATGTAAGTGTGAATGGAGCAATGTGCATTAGAGTATTGACTAGTGTATTTATTGTTTATGCTTTTATTCGTGTGATGAAATATGAGACAAAAAAGAAAGATAAAATTATTGTATTTGTTTTGTGTGTGGCATTGTCTTTTTCACCATTCTTTTTGTATATAGCTATGGCAACATATAAAACAGTAGGACGGATGATGCTTGGATTACCTATCGTTGGAATGGCGCAGATTTATCTAATATCAAAAATACTTTCTAAACAATTGGTAAAAAATGTATTTGCTATTGCTTTAAGTGTAATTTTGTTTAGAAATGCATGTGAAATCAATCGTTCCTATTATGATCAAAGCGTTTCTTTTGGTAAAGATTGTGATATTGTTTCTCAATTAATGTACGATATTCAAAGTGAAGGCATTGATTACCATAATAAGTCTCTAGTATTTATAGGAATGGTACCTAGAGATTACATACCAAATAATCAGATAGGAGAACTTGGATCATCTTTTTTTTCACATGATGACGGGAATTCTGCAAGAATGTCCACATTTATTCGTACAAGAGGCTATGCAGTACAAGATGCATCTGCAGAACAATTGAATCAAGCCTATCAATTAGCTTCTGATAATCAACTTTCTTGTTGGCCTCAAAAGAATAGTATCTTTGAAAGTGATGGATTGATTGTAGTGAAGTTATCTGATACTACAGATAAGTGGTTTATGGTGAATGGAGTAGTGCAATGATAAGTGCATTAAGGAAAAATAAAGAAATTGTAATGTATTTGATATTTGGTATATTAACTACAGTTGTTAATATAGTTGTGTATTATTTATTTAATGATGTGATGCATATCAACTATTTGATAGCAAATGCAATCGCATGGGTTGCTTCAGTTTTATTTGCATATATTACTAATCGCAAGTATGTGTTTGAGAGTAGTGATACATCATGGGTAGTAGAGTGCTTGAAGTTTATGACTTCTAGAGTTTCTACAGGTTTGATTGACATGATTGTCATGTTTGTACTTGTAAATCTATTTGCATTTAATAGCATGATAAGCAAAGTTATATCAAATGTATTAGTAATCGTTTTGAATTATGTGTTTAGTAAATTGTTTGTGTTTAAGAAGGTGAATAAAGATGGAAATGATTAGTGTAATTGTGCCTTG
>CALBJM010000327.1 GCA_937893225.1 uncultured Erysipelotrichaceae bacterium
ATGCGGTATGCGTCTTTATTACCAATTCAGGACATACAGAAACGAAAAATTTCCATTTTGAAGAAGACGTTCCGTTTACAGATATTGAAACATGTACAGATATCTTAAATGAAAAGTTAAAAGGTGTGCCAATTTCTGCATTGCCAGATAAGATGAACGAAATCAAACCGGAATTGAGTCAAGTCGTCAAACGACATGAAATGTTATTTACAGCGTTTGTAAAAGCATTCGTCAAGTTTGCTTCTGAAAATGTGTATTTCTCTGGAAAAGATAGAATTTTGTATCAACCAGAGTTTGAAGACATAAATAAGCTCAAGAAAATGATGACTTTGTTCAATGATTCAACAGTCTGGAAGAAGATGGATACAAATGAAAATGCTGTGGCAGTTTCAACAAGAACAGGTGCAGAACTTACATGGTATAACGATGTGGCAGTCGTAAGAAGTAAGTTTAAGGTCAATGCGGATGAAACGGGTGAGTTTATGGTCATTGGTCCAAGTCGCATGAATTACGATAAAGTCGTTGGTATGGTTGAATATGCTGCAAGGATGATAGAGAAAATGTATAACGTAGGAGGTGATGATGGTGAAGGAAGAAACAAAGAATGAAGAAGTAAAGGACGAAGCTGTCGTTACTGAAGAAAAAGAAAACAAAGAAGAAGATTCTAAAAAAGAGACAGCAGAAAGTGAGATTGCTTCTTTGAAAGTAGAATTAGCTAAGAAAGATGAAGAAATCGCAAAGCTGAAAAATGCATATGCTATGGCGTATGCAGATACAGAAAACACAAGAAAGAGATTGATCAATGAATATGAACAAAAGCAAAAGTATCATATCCAGTCATTCGCAAAAGAAGTGCTTCCTGTATTGGACAATTGCGAAAGAGCATTGGCACAGGCAACACAAGATGAAGCATATCGTAAAGGCGTACAAATGATCTATGATCAATTGAAGGCTTGTCTTGCTTCTGAAGGTGTTACAGAAATTGAAGCTGAAGGAAAACCTTTTGATGGAAACTGGCATCAAGCTTTGATGAGTGAAAGCAAAGAAGGTGTTGAACCAGGTATGGTCATCGAAGTTCTGCAAAAGGGATATAAATTGAAAGACCGCATATTAAGAGCGGCAATGGTAAAGGTTAGTGAATAACCTGGAGGTGAAGGAATATGAGTAAGATTATTGGTATTGACTTAGGTACAACAAATAGCTGCGTAGCAGTCATGGAAGGTAAGGAAGCTAAGGTTATCACAAACCCTGAAGGAAATAGAACAACACCTTCTGTAGTAGCTTTCAAGAATGGTGAAAGAATCGTTGGTGATGCTGCTAAGCGTCAATTGATCACAAATAAGAACACAGTATATTCTGTTAAGCGTTTGATGGGTACAAATCAGAAGGTTACTCTTGAAGGCAAGGAATATACACCACAGGAAGTTTCTGCAATGATCTTGACATATTTGAAAGAATATGCAGAAGCTTACTTAGGTGAAAAAGTAGATAAGGCTGTAATTACAGTTCCTGCATATTTCAACGATGCACAGCGTCAAGCAACAAAGGATGCTGGTAAGATTGCTGGATTGGAAGTAGAAAGAATCATCAATGAACCTACAGCATCTGCACTTGCATTTGGTCTAGACAAAGACCAGAATGAAGAACACAAGATTCTCGTATATGACCTTGGTGGTGGTACATTCGATGTATCTATCTTGGATATTGCAGATGGAACATTCGAAGTATTGTCTACTGCAGGTGATACGCATCTTGGTGGTGATGACTTCGATAATAAGATCATCGATTGGTTAGCTGATAGTTTCCAAAAAGAACATAATATTGATTTGAAGGCTGACAAGATGGCTTTACAGAGATTGAAGGAAGCTGCTGAAAAGGCTAAGAAGGATTTGTCTGGTACTGTTCAGACACAGATTTCTCTTCCATTTATCTCAGCTGGTCCTGAAGGTCCATTACATTTGGAAGCAACATTGACAAGAGCACAATTTGATGCAATGACAAAGGATCTTGTTGATAGAACAATGGTACCTGTAAAGAATGCATTGAAGGATGCTGGATTGAACGCATCAGATCTTGATCAGGTATTGCTTGTTGGTGGTTCTACACGTATTCCAGCAGTTCAAGAAGCTGTTAGAAGAGAACTTGGTAAAGAACCTAATAAGTCTGTTAACCCAGACGAGTGCGTAGCTTTAGGTGCTGCTATTCAGGGTGGTGTTATTTCTGGTGATGTCAAGGATGTATTGTTGTTGGATGTTACACCATTGAGCCTTGGTATTGAAACACTTGGTGGTGTTATGACAGTCTTGATTCCAAGAAATACAACGATTCCAACAAGTAAGTCTCAGGTATTCTCTACAGCTGCAGATAACCAGCCAGCAGTGGATATCCATGTATTACAGGGTGAAAGACCAATGGCACAAGATAATAAGACTCTTGGCAACTTCCAATTAGATGGTATTGCACCAGCTAGACGTGGTGTTCCACAGATCGAAGTAACATTCGATATCGATGTTAAC
>CALBJM010000328.1 GCA_937893225.1 uncultured Erysipelotrichaceae bacterium
TCTGGTTGGGCAAGCTATAAGGAATCTGGTAAAGTTTGCGGTATTCAATTGCCAGAAGGTCTAAAAGAAAGTGAAAAACTTCCAGAGCCTATTTATACACCTAGTACAAAGGCTGAGATTGGAGATCACGATGAAAATATCTCTTTTGAACAATCTATCGAAGTATTGGAAAAAGCATTTCCAACAAAAGGTAAGGAATATGCTGAAAAGATTCGTGATTATACAATAGCCTTATATTCAAAATGTGCAGATTATGCACTAAGTAAGGGAATTATTATTGCTGATACAAAATTTGAATTTGGCGTAGATGAAAATGGTGAAATCGTTCTTGGGGATGAGATGCTGACACCAGATTCTTCTAGATTCTGGCCATTAGATGGCTATGAAGCTGGACATTCACAACCGTCTTTTGATAAACAGTTTGTTAGAGATTGGTTGAAAGCAAACCCTGAAAGTGATTATAACCTTCCACAGGAAGTAATTGATAAAACAATTGCTAAATATCTAGAAGCATATACAATGCTGACAGGCGAAAATCTATAAATGTATGGTTAGAGTACATCTTGTATGTATTCTAACTTTTTTTTGGATTTTGTATACAAAGTTGTGAATACATTATTGAAGGAAGGTAATTGTATGAACAGCGATTTGAAATTTAGAAAATTTGAAGAAACATGTAGAAAATATCTTTTTGAAAAGGAAGTGATGAAAGAGCTTGAGGTTAGATTTGTTAGGTACAATACTCAAAACACACATTACAACGATCATGGTCAAAGAACAGATTCTCTGAAAAGATATCGTTTGATTGAAGCACATGTAAGACATGTTGATCATGTTATGAAAGAAGTAGAAAAGCAATATGGAAAAACAATTGCTGATGAACTTCGTGAACGTCTTGTGAATTCTTGTTCTATGGAGAAGCGCGATGTATTGGAAGAAATGTATAGACAGCCATTGATGAAAGTATTAAGTGATGGAGGAAAGCATGAGAAATTTAGTGTGTAGATGCATCTCAGCTATATTAGCGATTGCTTTATTTTTCTGTACACCGCAAGAGTTGGATATCGTTCATGCAGAAGGTCTCGATGTACGGAGTGCGATTTCTTCGATCTTTGCGGATAGAGTGAATCAAAACTATCATTATTCATACGATGGAGGAAAATATTTTGATACATTATTAACGAGTGATGATCCTGAAGAAATTTATAAAATTGGATTAGATTGTACTTCAGGCACTTTAGCGATTCTTTCAAAAGCAATACGGAATGCAGGAGGAGATCCATATCGTTATTTTGGAGAATGCCGAAATTATTTGAATAATGAATATCCTTTTGAGTTGGCGCAACACTTTACCAATATGGAAAAAATTGCGGATACGATACATGATTCTTCTATTTTGTTGCCAGGAGATATTCTTGTTTATGGAAAAAATGGAGAAAAGGGGCATATGAATGTGTATTGTGGAAATAATGAAACATTTGATATTGGCTCTAATGGCAATGGTGCCGTAGGGAATTATCGTGGTTTTGCAAAGTATGTAACATTTAAGGATGCGGCAACATCTACAACTGGTTCCTATGCATTGCAAGCCGTATACCGATTGAAAATGCACAGAAATGTACAATATTCGGTAATCAAGAAAAGTACAGATGAAATGATTTCAAATTCTCCTCAATATTCCTTGGCATCTGCAGTATTTGGTGTGTATACATCTGAAGATTGTAATGAAAATAGTAGAATTGATACTTTAACAACAGATTCTTCGGGATATGCTCATGGTGAAAGTAGTGTGGAGTATGGTGTTGATCGCTTATTTGTGAAAGAATTATCTGCACCTGTAAACTTTATGATTTCAGATACTACGATCCACACAATTCTTTTACAAGAAGGAAATGGACAAACGGAGTTTTTTGATACTCCAATGTATATTACAAGTGGTATCGAAATAACAAAAATTGATAAAGAAGGAAAAAAAGATGCGGCAGATATGTCAGAAGCACAATTTACTTTTACCTTTTATGACACTTTTCAAGATATTTCCAATACAGCACCAATTGCCTCTTGGACGCTTAAAACAATGAAAGAATACAAAGACGATGGAGTGACTTATGTGGCAAAAATGGACGATGCACACTTAGTAGCAGGAAACTTTATTCGTAATTTCAACAATGAAGCAGTATTACCCTTAGGAACGCTTGTCGTTGAAGAAACAAAGGCTGCAACAAACTATACGATTGAAGGTGGTTTTTTAGAAGGTGATGTACGCGTTTCGTCAGAGGAAAGAATGGTGATACAAATTTGTAATGAGGATGGGAAGCTGCACATGTATGCTGGAAACCATTTGTCTCAAGGTTCATACGAAAAAGAAGAAATCAGCATTCGTGGAAGTTATGAATTGTATAAATTAGATCGCAATGTTTTAGAAGTTGGACGTGCACAAGGAGACGCTTCCTTTGCAAATGCAGAATTTGATTTGTATTACTTAGGTGATGGATCGGATGCTTCAATGATGATTGATCATGATGGAGATGGTCTAGGCGATGGAAAAGAATATACGCCTTCAGAAGAATTTGCTATAGATCATATTACTTTAGATGTAAATGGTTACTATAGTACACCAAATGAAACATATCTTTCATATGGAAACTATAGATTAATTGAAACAAAAGCACCTGTAGGATACTCTCTTTTGGACGAAACGACGGATAGGCCAATTACGATTGATTTTTCTATTACAGAAAATAAAAAGCGTATAACTGTTCAGGCAATTGAAACAGTGTATCAAACAGATGTACAAATCATGAAAACGAAAAATACTTCTCAAAGCTCTTCTTTTACTCAACCAGAAGTTGGTGCTGTATTTGACATTGTTTTAAAAAAGTATGTGGAAGAAGAAGCTCATGGGCAACCAATTACACGTGATCTTGTACTTCAAGCATTTCATAAAGCACAAGAAAAAGGATATACGTCTATGGAATATGCCCAAATCATAACAGGGGATGATGGAATTGGAAAAAGTGGACCACTTGCGTATGGTAAGTATTGTTTAGTACAAGAATCTTCTATACCTGAATTGGAAATCATTCAAGAAGTTAAAGAGTTCTCGATTGATACAGAACACCAACCTACGATTTCTTTTACTGCTACCAATCAACTCGAAGGGTATATTCTGAAACTATTCAAAAAAGATGCAGATACTGGGAAGAATGTTACGATGACCTCTTCTGCATTTAAGATCCGCATGCTTTTCGATCATGAAGGAAAAGATGTTTCTCATTCAACCACAGATTTATCCTTGTCTTCTAGATTAGTAGATGGCTATGTCGAGCAAACGATTGGAGATCGTGATGAGAAGTCGGTTTACAATACATTTATGACAGCTTCAAGAATGCAAGCATTGAATTCTAGTCAATTAGAAGAAGGTGTGTTTTATGGGACAAGTAATTCTAAAGAAGATACGTCAAATAGTTGTACAGTTTTGCCATTGCAATTAGTGCCAGGTACATACCAATTGGAAGAAGTGATTACTGCAGATGGCTATATAACTGGTGAACCAATAACATTTGTTATTCATGCGGATACGATTAGTAGAGTGAATGAAGCAAAACAAAATGTCATAGAAGTTGTTTTTGAAAATCATAGACTTGTTGGAAATATTGCCTTCAAAAAAGAAATCTTACGTTATGCTGATGCAGATGTGACATATATCGAAGATGATCTTGAAAAATTTGGATTTACTCTATTTGCTGCAGAAGATATCTATGCTAGCGATGATGGAAAATTGATTGTCAAGAAAGATGAACCTGCTAAAAAATTGTCTTATGTACAAGAAGAAGCATACGAAGAAATAGGAGAAATACATCCAGAATCATCAGGAAATTTTACAATACAAGATATACCATTGGGCAATTACTATTTAAAAGAAACTACCATTCCTGATGGTATTGTAAAAGGCGATAAAATTTGGATTGTTACGGTTAAGCAAACTATGTTTGATCATTTTATAGAAAAGCAAACAAAATACCCACTAGGATTAGGTGAAGAAATCGATCGTCATGTGACAAAAGACGATGTAGAAACGACGTGTGAAGGAGTTGTAGAGAATCAGCACGTGATACGGAACCATGTTACAAAAGTGCAGATTTCTAAAAAAACGATCACAGGCAATGATGAATTAGAAGGTGCTACATTACACTTATATGGTAATGGCGTAGATCTTACATGGATTAGTTCTCAAAAACCATATACCATAGAAGGTTTAGCGGAAGGGGTATATAAATTAGAAGAAATGCATGCACCAGATGGCTATTACTATCATGAAGAAATAACATTTACTGTGGAAAATTCAGGAGAAATTCAAGTGATTGAAATGAAAGATGCACCTATAGAATACGAAATTCGTAAGGTTGATGAAGAAAATAATCTCGTGAAAGGTGTGAAGCTTCAATTATTTGATGTAACAGATCAAAAAGAAATCCCACTTGAAAATAATGGTGTAACAATGGAGCGCCCATTCAAGTTATCGCAAGTTTTATCTGTAGATCATCAATATGAGCTGCGTGAAATACAAGGAAAAGAAGGGTACTATAAATCTTCATGTGTAACTTTTGAGGTACCTAAATACAACAAAGGGGTTATTTCTATTGCAATGCTAGATATGCGTACAGGTGTACATGTACAAAAAGTGGACCAATATGGAGAATCTGTTGTAGGTGCAGAATTAGAAATTTTAAAAGCAATACAACAAGAAGATGGAACTGTCATTGCACAAGAAGGAGAAGTTGTATATACATTTACTACAAAACAAGAAAGTGAAGATATTTCTGATTATGTAGAGGGTACAAATACCGAAGCAGAGCAGTGGTATATATTGCGTGAAAAACAAACACCATTTGGGTATGAGAGAATGGACGATATGTCATTTTGTGTAACCGGTACAAAAGATGTTGTCCAAATGATACAGGCAACGGATATTCGGAAAGATGTATGTATAAAAGTTGTTAAAGTGGATGCTTCAAATTCTACTCTAAAAGACGCTGAATTTTCTTTAAGCGATATAGAGGGAAAAGTGATAAACGATGTGTATGGGAAACCATGTTATGGTAGAACACAAGAAGATGGCACACTGACCTTTGTTATTCCATATGTAGAAACATGTTATTTAAAAGAACTATGTGCACCTTCTGGGTATAGTTTATTAGAAGAAAATGTTGAAATTCATCCATCAAGTGAAGAAGATTTTGAAAAGCCAATTACATTATGGATTGAAAATAGTCCAGAGAGTATTGTCAATACATCTGATACGGCTAATGTTTTTAGAAATTGTAGTGTGTTTGTTATATCATTTATTGGCGGAATATGTTTTATGAAGATGCGCAGGATACATTAATTTAAAAAGGAAGGATATTGTCCTTCCTTTTGCAGTTTTGATATAATATTTAAAAGGTTTTTGGTAAATGAAATTAAATATTGAAAAAGAAAAAAAGAGTATGAGACGAAAAACATGTGTTTTCTTTATCGTACTAATGATGATATCTTTGTTTTTTATGTATGCATTAAACCTCGTACAAGAAAAAGAAGCAAAGATGACTGCACGATATACTGCAGAAGATACAATTCGTAAAATAGAAACACAAATTGGAAGATATATGGAAAATTCTGATTTATTGAAAAATATGATATCTTCAGGTAAAACATTGAGTGATACGGAATTTTCTGAACTTGCTTCTGCAATGATCAAAAATAAAAAAGTCGTAGAAGCATATGAACTTGCTAAAGATGGCATCGTAGAACAAGTGTATCCTATTGAAGGAAATGAAGAAGCATTTGGATTAGATATGCTGCATCTTCCAGAAAGAAAGACAGAAGCACAACTTGCAAAAGATACCAAAACGTATACGATTGCTGGACCATATGAGTTGAAACAAGGTGGTATGGGTGCTTTGATATTTGATCCAATTTATTTAGATGATGCATTTTGGGGATTTTCAATAACGGTTATAAATTGGGAAGAGTTTCTCAACGAATTGCAATTGGATACTCTGCATGAAGCTGGATATGATTTTGTAGTGTGGAAACAAGATGCTAGTGGAAAACGCATTTCAATCTTGGAGGGCACTGACAAAGTTGGCAAAGATGCATTGACAGTAAAATGTAATGTTCCAAATGATGTATGGTATTTTGCAATAGCAAAGCATGGTGGATGGATATCGTTTCATGAAAAACTCCAGGGCGTACTAATAAGCTTTATCATAGCGATTCTTTCATCTATTTGGTATTGGCAAAAAAGTATGCGGCATCTGCAAGAAGAAGAGTATGCATATAATTTGAATGAAGCAGTTAAACAAGCGAATATGGCCAATGCGTCTAAGAGCCGTTTCTTATTTAACATGTCCCATGACATTCGTACGCCAATGAATGCCATCATTGGCTATACAGACTTATTACAGGATCATTTAGATGACAAAGAAAAAGCAAAAGATTATATTACAAAAATACAATCTGCAAATTCTATGTTGTTATCACTAGTTAACTACATATTAGAGATGGCACGCATAGAAAGTGGAAAAATAGAATTACGGCTTGAGAATGGAAATATTGAAAAACTATTTTCAACATTACAATCGGTCGTTGATCCACTTATGATGCAAAAGAATATTCAGGCAAATTGGAATTGTGATATTACGCATAAAGACATCGTTTGCGATATTACAAAAGTTAGAGAAATTTTATTAAATATCGTTAGTAATGCAATAAAATATACAAACGAAAATGGTAGCGTGACTATAGATTGCAAAGAGATTGCTTGTGAAAAACAAGGATATGCAAAGTATCATTTCAAGATAGCAGATACGGGAATTGGTATGAGTGAAGCATACTTGCCACACATTTTTGAAGAATTCTCTAGAGAACATACTACTACAGAGAGTCGTGTAGTTGGTGCAGGACTTGGATTACCTATTGTAAAGTCTCTGGTTGATCTTATGGATGGAACGATAGAAGTGAAAAGCAAAGTTAATAAAGGTACGACATTCATTGTTGATTTGGCATTTCCTTTAGCAGCCAAAGTTCAGGAAAGTCGACAAGTTGATTACTATGATAAAAAGTATGAGCGTTTGATTGGTAAACGTGTGTTGTTAGTAGAAGATAATGCATTGAATACAGAAATTGCAAAGGAAATATTACAAAAAATCGGTCTTGTTGT
>CALBJM010000329.1 GCA_937893225.1 uncultured Erysipelotrichaceae bacterium
AAGTATGATGATATTATCTGTTCCAGAAGGCGATGATAAGCCTTTAAAATATCCTCTAATGTTTGAAAAAAGTGATGCTTTGATTATTACGAAAAAGGATGCTTCTGACTATTTTGACTTTGATTTTGAAAAATGTAGAGAACGTGCTTTGCATTTGAATCCTAATATGAAAATTTTTGAAGTTTCAGCAAAAAGTGGGGAAGGTATGGATGCATTAGAGAAGTGGTTAGAAGAACAAGTACAATTGTGGAAAGCGTAAGAGGAAAGAGTATGAGTGCCCCAAAGAAAAGAATGGTAAATGAAAGAGATTATGTACAAGATCCGAATTATGTAGCTGCTGATCCTGAAAAAGAAAAAATGGTATTACAGTTGATCAAAATGATCACAGATCGCATAAAAGATAAAATTAGTGGAAATATTACAAATCAGGATCCGGAATATTGGGTTTTAGATGAGGTTTTAAATAAAGAACAAATAGCATTCATGTTGAGCTTTAAAAAGACTAGAGTGAATTATTCATTTGAACAGTTGCGTGATATGAATGGTTTGTCTGATGAAAAGTGTAAAGAAATCTTAGAGTATTTGTGCTGGGCAGGGTGTGTTGAAACAAATCGAGAAAATGATGCTGGGACTTTGCAATATGATGTGCCTATCTTTGTGCCTGGTATTGCTGAGTTTATGATGATGCAAGATGATCTTGTGAAGAAGTTTCCTAATATTGCGACATTTTTTAATTATTTAACACAAGCACCATTAGAAGGCCTTACACAAATGGTTCCATTAGGAGGGGCTGGTGTAGGAATGCATGTCATTCCTGTAGAAAAAGCAATAGAAACGAATAATGAGAGTGTTTCTGTTGAACATATTTCGCATTGGTTGAATAAATATGAGGGATTGTTGGCAGTTGGTGTTTGTTCTTGTCGAAGACAACAGACAATGCGTGGCGAAGGTGATGGCTCTGTGGAACAAGAGTGTTGTATCGGTGTTGGTGATCTAGCAGAATGGTTGATCAATACAGGGCGCGGCAGAGCAATTACAAAAGAGGAAGCTTTGCATATTTTTGAAAGAAGTGAACGACATGGATTTGTGCATCAAACAACCAATATTGATGGAGAAAACAAGATTGTAGGTATATGTAATTGTGCACCAGGTGTTTGCAATGCATTGAGGACTTCTCAGTTATATAACACACCTAATATGTCACGTTCGGCGTATCGTGCACATGTGGATCATGAGAAATGTGTTGCTTGTGGTAAGTGTGTAGAAGTTTGTCCAGTTGGTGCAGCAAAGTTAGGACAAAAATTGTGTACAACACATGGATATATATAATATCCTACTTCTTTATTACCAGATGAGACAAGATGGGGTGAAGATAAGTGGAATACAAATTATCGAGAAGATGCTAAAATCAATTGCTATGATACAGGTACATCTCCGTGTAAGGCTGCTTGTCCAGCACATTTAGCAGTGCAAGGTTATGTGAAATTGGCTGCAGAGGGTAGATATGCGGATGCATTGAAGCTCATTAAAGAAGATAATCCGTTTCCATATGTATGTGGAGCAATTTGTAATAAGAGATGTGAAGAGGCTTGTACAAGAGGAAAAATTGATCAACCGGTGTCAATTGATGAAATCAAAAAGTATATTGCGGCACAGGAGCTTGATCAAGATAAGCGCTATATTCCATTGTGTGAAACAGATCATGGTGGAATGTGGGGCGAAGAGTATAAAATGGCCATTATTGGTGCAGGTCCAGCTGGGTTAAGTTGCGCATATTATCTTAGAGAAAGAGGATATGATGTAACAGTATTTGAAAAAGAAAGTCGTCCTGGTGGGATGTTGATGAATGGTATTCCTAATTTTGTTCTCGAAAAGGAAATATTAGAGGCCGAAATAGATGTATTAAAACAAATGGGCGTCGTTTTTCAGTGTAATACAGAGATTGGAAAAGATATTACCATTCAGCAATTAAGAGAACAAGGCTATAAGGCTTTTTATCTTGCAATAGGATTACAAGGTGGTAGAAAAGCAAATGTAGATGGTGAAGAAAATGAAGGTGTAGAAAGTGCAGTTTCTTTCTTGAAGCGAACAAACCAGGATCATTCCATTCGCTTGCATGGAGATGTGACTGTTATTGGTGGAGGCAATGTAGCAATAGATGTTGCTAGAGTTGCAAAGAGAATCGCAGATGGAAATGTGACTATGGTATGTTTGGAAGGTATACATGAAATGCCTGCTGCAAAAGAAGAAATTGAAATAGCTAGACAAGAAGGTATAACGATCCAAACTGGTTGGGGGCCTAAAGAAATCGTAGCAAAAGACGGAAAAGTCACAAACATTGTGCTGAAAAAATGTACGCGACTCAAAGATGAAGATGGAAAATTTTCTCCATTATATGATGAAGAAGACACTTTAGAAGTTGCTTGTTCATATATTGTTGAAGCGATTGGACAGTCTTCTGAATTGGGTGGTTTGTTGGATGGTGAAGATGTTGAAGTACGCAAGAATGGCTTGGTTATTGCAGATCCTATAACTTTCCAAACAACCGTTGAGGATATATTTGTTGGTGGTGATATATATCATGGTGCTAAATTTGCCATTGATGCTATTGCAGAAGGTAAAAAAGCTAGCGAAAGTATGCATCGATTTGTTCATGTTGGACAGTCTTTGCTTGTCGCAAGGGATTTGCGTGAATTTGTTGAATTGAATAAAGAAGAAATCGTTGTCGAAGGGTATGATAATGCAAAACGTCAAATTCCTGGAAAGAGGCATGTAGATGATCCTTTTAAGGATACAAAGCGTCTTTTGACAGAAGAACAAGTTAAAATAGAGGCTAAGAGGTGTTTGGGATGTGGTGCAACTACAGTTGATATCAATAGGTGTATTGGCTGTGGTCTTTGTACAACAAAGTGTGCATTTGATGCAATTCATTTAACAAGAGATCTGCCTGATGCTTCACGTATGCTTCGCGTAGAAGATAAGTTGAAGTTAATTGGTCCATATGCAGCAAAAAGAGGTATAAAGATTCTTCTTCATAAGAACAAATAATTATGCATGAAATGGGAATTGTTACACATTTGGCGGATACGCTGATAGATATGGCTGAAGAAAATCATATTGTAAAATATGGTTCTGTAACACTTGAAATTGGTGAAGTTTCTGGAATCATTACGGATTTGTTTGTGGATTTTTGGGATTATTTTAAGAAAAAGAATTCATTGTTGAAAGATTGTGAGATGAAACTAGAAACAATACCTGCGGTGACTTTTTGTGAGAGTTGTAAAAAAGAGTATCCTACAGTGAAATATGGTCGTATTTGTCCGTATTGTGGTAGTGAAAAAACATGGCTAATTACAGGAAATGAGACAATTATCAAGCAAGTAGAAGCTGAGAGTGAGGAAGAAGTTAGGATTAGAGAAGGGTGACCTTCTCTTTTTCTTGCAGCAAATGTAATAAAAATGTATGATTTTCTTTAGCTATGAGTAAAGTGAAACATAGAAAAAAGAGACATTTAAAAAGATGGGTAAAAGTATTAGCGCTTGTTTTGGTTTTAGTGCTTTGTTTTATTTTTGCGAAAGATGTGTATGCAGAGTATTATCCTTTTTCACGTATTATTTGTTTAGAAAATAAAGATATAGATGTGCATTATGATGCTATGGAAAAAACATTTTTGAATGAAAAAAATAAACAGTTGAAAAATCATTTTTTTAAAGTGGAAACCAATTCGCATGAAGTGCATTTTATGTATAGTGATGAGCATGGGAAAATTCTTACAGGTGTTAAGCAAATAGATGGAGATTATTATTTGTTTGATGAGAATGGGTATCGTGTGGATAATTCCATTAAAATAAACGGTGTTTTATATAAAGTACATAAAAATGGGAAATTGTTTCATCAGGAATGGGATGGGAAAAAATGGTTTGATAAGGGTGTTGCTGTTGGAAATAAAGAAGATATGCTTTTGTTTATTGAAGGAGAAACAGGTTTTTATTATTTGGATTCTAGAAAAGATGGAGATCGTGTAGTAAATGGGTCTGTAGTACTGAATGATGGACGTGAAGTGCGTTTTGATGAGAATGGACATATCGTTACGAATGAAGTGTATGATGGGAATATGTATTATTTTCCTGTTTGTGAAGTAGAGGAAACTTCTAAAGAAACGAAGGTTATTGCGGTTTCTTCATATATTCATGAGGAAAATTCTAGTGGAATACGTTTGATCAATCATAGAGGATATCATGTTAATGCACCAGAGAATACGTTAGCTGCATTTCAAGAAAGTAAAAAGAATAAATATCAGTTTGTAGAAACGGATGTTCAAATGACAAGCGATAATGTACCTGTCTTATTACATAATTCGACCTTGCGAGCAATGGCGGGGGTAAATGTAGCGATTAATAGTATTTCTGAGAGTGAAGCAAAACAATATAGTTTTTCTGGGCAACAAATTACAACTTTAGATGAGTTTATTGCGTATTGCAAAGCAAATCAAATAACACCATATATTGAATTAAAGACGGAAACAATTTCTAATAGTGAACAAATAAAGATGATATATGATATTGTGAAGAAATATGATATTGTGAAGAAATATGATATGTGTGAAAAAGTAGAGTGGATTTCTTTTTCACCTGATTTGCTTGAAATGCTTGGTGAAATAGATGTTTCTGTTCCTTTTGGGTATGTCGTAGGTGTGAAAGATGATTCACAGCTTGTTATGCAGCGGACATTGGAAATGAAAGAACGTGGAATGCGTGTATTTATTGATACGCATTATCAAGCACAGAGTGCGTATTTATCTTTCTGTAAAGAAAATGATGTGCCTTTAGAATTGTGGGGTATAAATAATAAAAGTGATTTGGAACAAATGGATACATATGTTAGTGGTGTGACTACAGATATCTTATTAAATCAATAAAAGCACATATGTCGTTTTAAGACACATGTGCTTTTTAAAAGTTTTATTCGACTATTTCTGCATCAAGTACAGGAGGCTCATTGTTTTGCGCATATTTTTCAGGATGATCTAAAATATCCATAAATTCTTCACCTGTAATGGTTTCTTTTTGATAAAGATAATTTGCAATACGATCCAAAGCTTCGCGATTATCTTCAAGTAATTGCTTTGCTTTTTCGTGTTGTTTACGAACAAGTTCTATAACTTTTGCGTCAATAGAAGCAGCTGTTGTATCACTACAAGCTAAACTTGCATCTCCACCCAAGTATTTGTTGTTGATGGATTCCATAGCTACCATGTCAAAGTCATCTGACATGCCATATTGCGTAATCATAGCACGGGCAATTTTTGTTGCTTGTTCAATGTCATTTGAAGCACCAGTCGTGATTTTCCCGAAAACAACTTCTTCTGCAGCTCTACCACCCGTAAATGTAGCAATTCTATTTTCTAATTCTTCTTTAGTATATAGATAATGATTGCCTTCTTCTACTTGCATCGTATATCCTAAAGCACCGGATGTTCTTGGGATGATCGTAATCTTTTGAACAGGTGCAGAGTGTGTTTGTAATGCGGCAACTAACGCATGTCCAACTTCATGATAGGAAACGGTTTTCTTTTCTTCATCAGAAAGAATTGCATTTTTCTTTTGATATCCAGCAAATACAACTTCGATACTTTCTTCAAGATCTTTTTGCGTAACAACTTTACGATGTTCTCTAACTGCCTTTAGAGCAGCTTCATTTATAATATTTGCTAATTCAGCACCCGAGGCACCAGATGCCATTCTGGCAATCATATTGTAATCAATGCCTGCTTCGGTTCTTACTTTTTTAGCATGCACTTTGAGAATATCTTCTCTGCCTTTTAAATCTGGAAGTTCAACAGGAACACGTCTATCAAATCTGCCTGGTCTTAATAATGCTGGATCAAGGTTTTCAGGTCTGTTTGTTGCAGCTAGAATAATGACGCCACTATTTCCTTCGAATCCATCCATTTCTGTTAATAACTGGTTGAGTGTTTGTTCTCTTTCATCGTTTCCGCCCATGCCTGAAGCATTACGCTTACCACCAATAGCATCGATTTCATCAATGAAGACAATACATGGTGCTTTTTCTTTTGCTTGTTTAAATAAGTCTCTAACTTTTGAAGCACCCATACCTACGAATAGTTCTACGAATTCAGAACCTAATCGAAAAGAATGGAACATTACTTTCTCCAGCTACTGCTTTAGCAAGCATTGTTTTACCTGTTCCTGGAGGACCAACAAGTAAGATGCCTTTTGGCATCGTAGCACCAATTTCTTTATACATACCAGGATTTTTTAAATATGTGACAATTTCCTGCAAAGATTCTTTTGCTTCATCTTCTCCTGCTACATCTGAGAAACGGATATTCTGCTTATTTTTGTCATACACGCGGGCATTGGATTTACCAATGTTGAACATTCCACCACCCATACCAGGCATTCCACCACTGCTTTTAGCGGCTCTTGACATCATTGCACGTAATAAGATGGATGCTAGGATAATAGGTCCTATCCAACCAATTAAGAATTGTAGAAATGGAGATGTTTCTTCTACAATTTGTGATGTGAATGTTACATTGTGAGATTCCAATCTGTTTAATAAGTCTGGGTCATTGAATTTACCTGTACGATAAACGGTATTGTCACCCTTTAACATGTATAAAATCTGATTGTCTTGTTCTTGAACTTCTTTAACATTGTCATTATTTGTTTCAGTGACAAATGTGGAATAATTTGCGTCTTCAATCTTTGAAGATTTCATATATGGAACCATGACAAGATTTAACATGGCGAGTATCAACATTACAATAGCATAATAGTAGATAATCGGCTTTTTTGGTTTGTTTGAATTGTTTGTTGGGTTCAAATAAATCACCTCATTTCATTACACCATTATATTAGCACACCATAAGTGTGAGTGCTAAATAGAAACGTGAATTTTCTATGAACAATTGTGTGTAAATGTCGTTTTTTGGTGGTAATATGAAGTTAGAAAATAGTATGTAGAGGATAATTATATGGCAAACAAAATCATTACAATTTCTAGACAATTTGGTAGTGGCGGCAGAACAATAGGAAAAGAAGTCGCTGAAAAATTAGGTATTAAGTGCTACGATAGTGAAATTATTGCACAAATAGCTGAAAAGAGTGGATTTACGGAAGATTACATTAAAGAAAATGGAGAATATATGGATGGAGGAGGTTTCTTTTCTTCATTAGG
>CALBJM010000330.1 GCA_937893225.1 uncultured Erysipelotrichaceae bacterium
CAGAAAGTGCTGTAAAATCTTCTGCTGCCCTTGGAACGCTTTTACACGAAGGTATTGGAGATACGATTCGTGTTTCCGTCTCTGCTCCACCAAAAGATGAATTGATTATTGGCAAGAAATTATTAAAAGCTTTTAAATTAGCACATCATGTGCCAGATCTTGTAGCTTGCCCAACATGTGGAAGAATTCAATATAATATGCTTCCTCTTGTGAAAGAAATAGAAGCATATTTAGAAAGTATCCATGAAGACATTACGGTTGCCATAATGGGATGTCCAGTAAATGGAATACAAGAAGCTGGAAGAGCAGATATTGGAGTTGCTGGTGGATATGATTCTGGACTTTTATTTCGAAAAGGAGAAGTTATCCGTCGTGTTCCGCAAAATGAAATTCGTGATGCTTTGATTGAAGAAATCAATAAAGTCATTCAAGAAAAACATTCTGTATAAAGTAAAACGTGTGTATGAATTACACACGTTTTACTTTATGCAATGCAAATAATTGCATATAGAATTGTATTGCTGCATTGGTATTTAGCAATGTATTCTGCATCAATGGTGCAAAAGAAATAATTGGTACATCACTTGGGTATTCTACGCTGCTTTCTAGTAATGTAGGAATGACATACTCAATATGCAATGTATTGCGAATACTTTCTGCAATCACATTTAAGTCTTCATCTTGTGGATCCATAGCATATGTTTTGTTGTTCTTATATACTTGTTTTATTGTAACATTAGCTTGTTCAGCAGAGTGTTGCAGACACTGACATGCATTTTCTAGTTGTTGTGCATTAGATGCATATATGATGAGTTTTCTATCTTGTTTATCTATGACTGGTAAAAACCATCTTGTACTTTCTGGTATCTTTTCCAATACTTCTTCCATAATTGCTTTTTTGAACAATGGAAATATACGCAAAGCACATTGCATATCCCGAGAAAGAAATTCTTTACAAGCATACACACATGGAAATGCATCTTGTGAAAATACAGGATCAAATGTGATTGTTTGGTTTAAATCTCCTAGCCAATCATATTCTATATTGTCATGAGAAACTTCAAAAACCGCATATGATTTTCTGCCTCTTGCTAGAATTGCACTTGTCTCAGGAATACTAGAAAACTGCATCATTTCCGCTTCATCTGTATATACAAACTGCAATCTAATATGTTTTTCTTGTAAAGTAGAAAAGATTTGTGAATTTGCAGAGTACGTATAAGGAATTGCTATGACCAAACCATATTTCGGTGTTTTTGCTTCTTCAATAAATTGTTCAATTGCGGAAAAAAAAGCAAGCTTTGCTTCATCTTTGTGCAATATATAAACAACAGATTTTTTTTCTCTTGTTAATCCTTTAAAACACAACATAAAACATGTTTCGCAAGAAATATCTTCAAATAGAATTGGAATTTGAGGATACTTTAATTGAATCGTTTCCAACAATCTTTGCTTATATTGCATAAAATCCATGGGTATATCTTTATGAAAATATGTATTAGCAAAGATTTGTGGATGAAATTTTTTTCTTGGAAAATGCAATATCAAGAAAACAGTTGTTATGAAAATAGAAAGAGACAAAAGAAAAACAATGCCAAAAACCATGTGTTTCATTCTATTTCTCCCTTCCAGCCAAAGGAATTTCTATCATTGAAAAAAGCTGGTGCTTCTATCGTTAGGTGGATTCTAGGATTTTTTACAAATTCTACCAAAATAGATTTTGCTTGTTTTTGACTAGATGCATATGCAATTTTCATTCTTTTCGCATACAAACCGTATTTTGCAGCTATTTGCAGCAAAATAGTCATTTGATCTGGACGATAAACAATAGAAAATCTCCCATTATCTTTTAATAACCGTTTAACAGAAGAAAATAAGTCTTCTAGATTTAAGTATTCTTCATGTCTTGCAGCGCGTAATATAGCACTTGGATTCTTCAAATGTTCTTCTTTGGTATGAAAATATGGTGGATTACAGACAATCAAATCAAATGGAACATGCTGAAATTTTTGTACAGCAGTAACAAACAATGCTACTTCCAAATCATTTCTTTCAAAATTGTATCTCGCATTTTGAATCACATTTTCAAACAAATCGATTCCACAAAGATCACGCGCATGTTTTGTATGTGCATAGTAAAGAAGTGCACCATTATTCGTTCCAATATCTAGTACACTATCTTTTCTATGAACATCCATAAATCTTCCTAATAATTCCGTATCAGAATTAAAATGATATAGATCATCTGGTTGATAGATGGAATACTTTGTGCCATTTAAATAATCAAGCTTCATGTGTTTCCTGTAATTCAAAATAAAATGTTGAACCTATATGTTCTTTTGTCTCTACCCCTACCACTGCACCATAGGTATCCGCAATTGTTTTAACAATCGATAAACCTAAGCCAGTGCTAGTCATATTTCTTCTGAAAGATTTAGACGATTTTTGATAACGATTCCAAATATATGGCAATTCTTCATCAGAAATGCCTTCACCTTCATCTCTCACTTCAAAATGTACTGTTTCTTCGTCACTTTTCATATACGCTTTCACGTAGATCGTTTTTCCAGAAGGCGTATGTTTGATTGCATTTGTCAAATAGTTAGATACAATTTGTGCCATTTTGACACGATCAAAATAAATCGTTAATTCATTGGGAACATCAATTTCTATTTTTAAACCTGCAGTCCTTAACAAAGACTCGTTCATTTGCACGACTTCATAAATAATTTCCACAAGATCAATATTTTCGCGATGTATGATGGCATTGCCACTCTGCATTCTACTCATTTCGCTCATATCATTGATCAAACGAGACATATATTCTGTTTCGTGAATAATCACTTCTAAGTGCTTATTTCTTTTTTCTGGATTATTCCCAGAAATATCGCGTATCATTTCAGCATACGCACGAATATCTGTCAAAGGTGTACGAATATCATGTGACACATTTGCAATCAAGTCTCTCCGCAATTCATCGATTTTCGCAAGTTTGTCTTTTGTATCATTGAGTGTTGAAGCGAGTTCTTTTGTTTCTGTAAATGAGCCACCCGTAAAAGTTACTGAATAGTCTGCTTCAGCTAATTTCTGTGCTTCTTTTTTCATACGAACAATTGGCTGTGTAATCGATGTTGAAATATATAGAGCAAGTAAAGAAGCAATGGCTATAGCAATGAGTGTATATAGTCCATATTGTTGATAAAAGAAAGAAACAACAGAATCAACAGGTTCAAGCGGTGCATTCACAAATATATAATAATTTGCTAAAGAAGCACGTATAGTTCTTGCATATACTATCATTTGCTGACCCGTAGACGCATTGTCTTCAAATGAAGATATTTCACCTGTGCTTTTTTCTTTTTGCAAGGAAGATACATAGTCTTCTTCTTGAAAACTAGACGTATTTAATAAACAGCCTGAACCTAGTGAATCTGAAGCATATACCTTTTTTCCATTGTCATTGTAGATTTGCACGCAAACATCATTATCTATGGTCGTATGTAAAGCATGACCTATCGATTCACTTGTTCCATCGATTATAATATCTTGTGTAATGGCATCCGCTACTGTATTCATTGAACGAATCTTACTATTTCGATAATATGGTCTAACAAAGCCAATTTGTAAAATACCAATAAATGTCGTAATACCTACCGCAAGTAGAAAAAATACGAGCCAAAAGCGGAAACGAATTCCATTTCGATCAAGCTTCAAACTTATACCCCATTCCTCTAACTGTGACAATATGATCTCTATATGCACCTAGATTATGCCGCAACATCTTAATATGTGTATCAACTGTTCTATCATCTCCAAAATAGTCATAGTTCCACACTTCTTCTAAGAGTTGTTGACGAGATAAAGCAATATTTTTATTGTTCATTAAATAGATCAATAAATCGATTTCTTTCGGTGTCAATGTCACCCTTTCTCCATCAACCGTCACAGTCCTACCTAATAGATCTACAACAAGACCTTCAAAAGTAATAGTATTCTTTTCTCTATGCGTTCCTCTTTCCAATACGACTTTGACTCTTGCCATCAATTCTTTTGGTGAAAATGGCTTGATAACATAATCATCGATACCTAGCCCAAAAGCATAAAGTTTGTCATATTCTTCACATCTTGCACTCAACATAATAATCGGTACATCTTGTGTTTTCTTTATTTCTTTACAAGCTGAAAAACCATCTAATCCTGGCATCATCACATCTAATATGACGCAATCATAGTGTGTTTGCTTTACTTTTTCTACAGCCTCTACACCATCCTGGGCTTCATCTGCTTCATAACCTGACAATTCACAATATTCTCTAACTACTTCACGAATATTTGTTTCATCATCTACAATAAGTATCCTCATCTTGTAATACCTCCAGTTTGCACAAATTGGATGGAGTCACAAATAATGGATCCATCTTCTTGTATTTTAGCATAAAAGACCGCATACGCGCCTTTCACAAGCATTGCTGCATATTTTTCATATTGCCTTGGCATGACCATCATATTCATTTCACCTGTTTCATCACTGAGTTTAATAAATGCCATCATATTGCCTTTTTTTGTTCTATGCGTACGCACTTCTCGAACCACAGCAAATCCATTGATTCTTCCACTTTGCATCAACAAATTAGCTATAGATGGTAAATGAATATGATTCTCCTGCCGTATTTGGATAATGCGAGACGGTCCTAAAGTGAAGCCAAGTGCTTCTCTTTCATATTCTTCTTTTACACTTTCGTTTTCACCTTTTTTTAATAACGTAGGTTTACTAACTAGATCAAAGTTCAGAAAGGTCTGCCCATTCTTCACAACTTGTATAACATCTGCGTAAGCCTCTGCTTGTTCAAGTGCAGATTTGAGTGTCATGCGTGTTTCGTGGAAACAGTCTAGACTTCCGCTATCAATCAAAGATGTAATTTGTGCTTGCGTAATCTTATATATATGACATCTTGCTACAAAGTCAAAAATATCAATATATTTTCCATTTTTACTTCTTTCTTTTACAATGATTTCAGACACTCTAAAACCAATGCCTTTAACAATCGATAGTGGTAAACGAAGGCCTTGATTTTCTTTTGTATAATAGGACATACTTTCATTAACAGATGGATAAAAAATCTGTATTTTTCTTCGTCTGCATTCATCTACATATTGTGCTGTTTTATAGATATCATTCATGACGCTATCTAAAAGAGATGTATAGAATGCATATGGATAATTTGCTTTTAAATATGCCATTTGATAAGCAATATGTGCATAAGCAACCGCATGTGATTTATTAAAACCATACCCCGCAAATTTCTCTATTTCTTGAAACAATATATTTGCTTTTTCTTCTGTATATCCATTTTTTAAAGCCCCATCAATAAAATCTTTTTTCAAATTTTCCATTTCATTGACTTTCTTCTTTGAAATAGCTTTTCTTAAAATATCCGCTTTACCTAATGAAAAAGAAGCTACAACTTGAGCAATCATCATGATTTGTTCTTGATAGATCATAACACCATATGTTTGTTTTAAAATTGGTGCTACAGTAGATGAAACATATTGTATACGAGAAATATCTTGTTTGTTTTGTAAATATGTGCGGATATTATCCATTGGTCCTGGACGATAAAGTGCCATAGCATCTGCTATCTCTAGGATATTATTAGGCTGCATCCTTCTCAATAAACTCTTGATGCCTTCACTTTCAAATTGGAATACCCCAAGTGTATCTGCATTTGAAAAAACAGCATATGTTTTCGAATCATTCATAGGAATGGAAAGAATATGAAAAGTCGGTTCTTTCTCTTGGATCTTTTTGACGATTTCATCTATGACAGATAGATTTCTAAGCCCTAAAAAATCCATTTTAATCAATCCGCGCTCTTCCAAATATTCCATAGAATATTGACATGTACGAATATCTTCACCACTACGCGTTGTTGGTACGATTTGATGCAAAGGCTTTTGTGACAATAAAATACCCCCTGCATGAACACTAGATTGTCTTGGCAAACCTTCTAATCGTACAGCCATCTGAAATAAAGAAAGAAAACGATCATCTGATTGAACGATTTGT
>CALBJM010000331.1 GCA_937893225.1 uncultured Erysipelotrichaceae bacterium
CAGTGGAAAGGATACCTTGAATATTATCTTCGTTGAAGTTGTAAATTATTCCATATTCACCATTTTGTAATGTTAAAAGTATTTCAGGTTTGCTGTTCAACTCTTTTAAAACAACTAGTATTCTTAATGGGATGAATTCATAAAACTTTTTGAATTCATTAACACAATCATTAAACAAATGTTCAACATCTTTAAAATAGTGTTTATCAGTATTTGTAAAAGATATTGGTATTCCTATTGTAGGAGACGGAAACATGCTATGGAAAATAGTCTCATCTTCAAATTTTTTTGTAATTATAATGAAAAAGGCTGAATTATTAACAATATATTTATTGCATACAGTTACTTCTTTCAACTTTTTGTTGGGCATTTCTTCATAATATTTAAAGTATTTTGACATTTTCATTTTCTAACAACAAAGTTTCACACTGGTTTAAGAACCTAAAACATCAATATTTAATTTAAAGCAAAAATAAAGGCTAGTCAATCAATATGATCGGCTAGCCTTTGTATATTTATTTTTTTACCCATTTTGGAATTTTGTATTCAAGTTTCCAAAACATTTCATCATTAACTTTCAAATAAGTATCTTTCAAATAAATTTTAGCATTTGTTGAAAGATTATTACCGTGATGTGTACCTAAAATTAATGACGTGTCTGGTGAAAAAACAGGCGATGAAGATTCGATCGTTAAATCTTCAATGAAATTTATTCCATCTTCAGAAATACTAACTTTATAGCTAGAACCATTGAACGCCAATTTTACCCAATAGTCTTTATTGGTTTCTAAAGATTTTGTTCCTGATGTTCCATATGCAATATCATAGTTTTGACCATCTGAACTTAAGAAAACCCAAATTTGTGAACTATTATTGCACCCTAAAGCGATGCCTAAAGGTGTAGACGAATTACTAGCCAAAAATCTTGTCGATGTTGAGTAGCTATCTGAATTGACCTTAATTACAAATCTCCATTGTCAATAGTTATATTTGCATTATTTGCATTAAAGTTGATAGTTACATCAACATGTTCAATTTCTAATGTTGATATTTTGCCTAATTCATTTGGTAAAATATCTTGCATTGCTATACCTTGAAAAGCATAACTATTAAGATTTGAACTGTCACTTCCGACGATTTCCAATGATACTTGTGTTAATTGGTGTATTAATAACAAACCGCCATCTGTATTTGTTTTTTCATCATAATTTAAAGAGCCAGTATAGTTTGATAAAAGACATGCTGTACTCATATCAGCTGAAAATGTAACTGGTGTAAAATAAGAATATTGCCAGTTTTTACATACTTCAGGTAAGTGTAAAATTACTTTTCGCCAAATAGGCGTATTGTTTTCATCCAAACCATAATATTTTAAAATCCAACCATATTTTAAACCATTACCTTCAGCAAAACTACTTCCTGAACTACATGTAAATCAACACTCATGAAATTCACTTTCAATTAATTTTAGAAAATTAAATAGTTTTGTTTCGTAAATGAAAATCATTTATTTGTTTAAAGAACAAACTTTATAATAATTTTAAACGATTTTAATGTGATGTTTATGTTTTAAAATTTGATATCTTGTGATTGTTTTTATTTGATGTAGAACATAGTTCTCGATGATTCCAACATTGTCATGTTATAAAATTATAGCGTTTAAATAGCTTTCTAAACTATATCTACAAAATTAAGCAAAGTTTGAGTATGATTTGTAGATTTTGAGTTTCGATACGTGGACTATATTATATTTAACCTATGTCAACAAACAAGCTAATATATAATAGATATTAATATTTTCGTCTAATTTGTCTACAATATAAAATACAAATATTTGTCAAGAAGTGTATATAATAAAATAAATTTGTTTTTGTTGACATGGTCTGAATTTGATATAGTTTTTAAATGTCTTGACAGTTTGACGTGTTTTTGATAAGGTTTAAATAATCTAAATTGTAACTATTTGAGAGTGACAAATGACATATTTAACTGAAGCGGAAAGGCTTGAACGTAAGAGATTGGCATCAAAACGTTATCGTTCAAAAGAAGAAGTAAAGCTGAAAAAAAATTTTTGTGCATACAATAGAAAAAGAAAAAAAGAAGGAGAATCTATTTTAACATTCGAAGAGTATAAAGAATGGAGAAAGAAAAAGCACGCCCCTAAAGGTTCACTATATGCAAAATATAAAAGTTTTATAAAATCACGAAAAAAGAGGGGAAAGGAACTTTTAAGTTTTGAAGAATATTGTAAATTGCTTGCTACACGAAATTCAGAAAAAAGTTTATCTGATGAAGAAAAACGTCTATTGAGAAATCAAAAGGCAAAAGACTATTACCATAATAATGAAGAATCACGTAAAAAGAAATTAGCAAGATGTAAAGAATACAAAAAAGAAACACCTGAAGCACAAAAAGAATATGCAAGACGATCGTATGAAAATTATAAAAAGAAAGTTTATGAAATGTCAGAATATGATCGTGCACAACATTTAAACAAAAGACGTGAAAGTTATAAAAATTGGGTGAAGAACTTGTCTGAAGAGGAACGTGAAGAATTTAGAGAAAAGTGTCGTTTAAATAAAAGACAATGGCTTGCAAAAATGCCACCGGAAAAAAAGTCTGAATTTTACAAGAAGAAAAATGTTAGGAAAAAAGAATACTTAAAACAGCATCCAGAAAAATGTTATAAATATCTTGTTAAAGTTCGTGAGAAAAACTGTAGTTCAAAAATAGATGGTTTAGAAGATTACTTGCAGAAGCTGAAAGATAAATCAGATAAAACTGGACATTACAATGATGATTTAAGTTTTTTGAATGAAAAACATCCATTAACAAAAAATTTGATATCGATTGAAGAATTTAAACGAAGAGCTTTTATAATGCAAAAGTTGCGATGTGTGATAAAAAGTTTGGGATTGTCTACTGAAATTTTGATGAACTATAAAAAAGGTGTTTATACAATGCAACAACTAAAGACCTTTTTAGATATGTACAATAATAAAAATTGGAAAAACAAATGAACGAAAATGAAATAAAATATTTTGTAAAAGAAAATATTAGTAAATTTAAAAAGTTTTCTAATGGAAGTCCTTACGATGGTGAAACTGTTTCATATAATTTAGGAAACAGTTTTGTTGTAACATGTGAAGAATATTTTGACAAAGCATCATATCAATTAAGATTTAACAATAGGATTTCGGAAGATTCTTTAGCAAAAATCATTTTTGAATACGTTGAGAAACTTTATAAAGAAACTGTTGAAAAACCTGATAAAGATTCAAATTGGCAGTGGCGTTTAGCACAAGCAACAAATGCAACTTTACAAAATAAGTGGTAATTCATGAAATACAAATGTGTGGGTTTTGAAAGACTTGCCTTTAGCGGTTTTGATTTGTTTATAGATGATTACAATGATAGTGATAATTTGTTTGCATCAGGGTGTATCATATTCTATAAAAAAGAGGATCTATTTCATTTTGTTTTGTTAGATAGGTTAGGGATTTGTATTAATGCCACAATAATACAATATATTTTAAAAGATATTGTTGAAAAAAATACTTTAGATATTAAAAATTTATACATATATGGTTTCAATAAAGAAGAAGATAGATATCTTACAAATGAATGTGTAGATATTGAACCTTTTTATATATTATACGAAAGGTTGTCTGATGGAAACAACATTTATTGTGATTGCGAAAAGTTTTGCATAGGTTTAGAAAGAAATCAATCATTAATTTTTAATAGTGCAAAAAGTATTTATGAGTTTATAAGAAAAAATAATTTAAAGCATAACATTATTAAAGTTGACAGATTGTTTAAATTGAAAGTATGAAAATGTTATTAGAAGAGTATATAAAGCAAACATTGTGTAAGTTGTTGTTTGTAGAAGATTGGAATAGCTTTATAAAACGATTTCCTTCTTTATCTGAAGATAATTTAAAAAATATATTATCACAATCAGATCCATCCTATCGAGAAGAAAAACAAGGTGTTTGCTCGGAATCAATTTTAAGGAATTTCACAAAAGGCAATATTACAAAAAACGATTTGTCTAGGATTAGAGATTGTGTATATTTTGCAAGAGCATTCGATAAAGAGAATTATTTAATAAAGTCAAAAACATTACAAGATTATATAAATAATGCACAAGATATTTGTAAAAGCATTCCTATCATCGATAATATTGATGATACTAGAGTTAAAATAACACCTGCATTCAACGATAAATATAAAAAATTAAAACAAAGAGAAACCTCACAGTATTTAAGACTTCGAGATGTTGCAAAAGTATTAAACAACAAAGCTGCTATTGTTTATGAGACAAGCAGGTATTTAATATTAAAAATTGAAAAATTTGAGACAGAAAAGTTATTTAACCACACTTCGTGGTGTATCAAAAAAGAAGATGTGTGGAAAGCACACACTTTAAATAAATTTCCTGTTTATACGATATTTGATAAAACAAATTATGATAGTTTTCAATTCGCACCATTTTCATTAAGTTTTGCTGAATTTGATAATCATTTGATTGATGATGCAGATTACTGTAATTTTAATGAAATTAAAAGTTTTATTTCGAATGTTTTAATTGAACAAAAGAATAAAAAACATTCATTTTCCATGAACGGAAGTTGTTCCCAAATCATTTTAAAATATTTTATGAACAGTAATTTATATCAATATATAGATTATGAAGAGATAAAACAGTGTGTTTCAAATAAAGCTTTAAAAGGTAAATTGATAGTTTCATACATTTATCTTTCTGGAAATGCCTATGATGCTTTAACTTTGATAAAAGATACAAATTATGAAGCTTTGGAAACTTTACCTGAACATATGTTTAATGTAATAAAACAAGCTTTACAAAATAAACAATTGTTGATAGATTATGGATTGGCTGATTTAGATATTAATAAAATATACGATCATGTCAAATAGGTGATTCATGAAATTTGCTAATTTAAATTATTTAGGTGCAACATACTTAACTGAAGATAAAATAGAAAGAGTTTATTTTTATAAAGTATGTGAAACATTAATGCCAATATCGTTAAACTTCATCGATTTCATGAAGATCTTTTATATCGATTCCAAATGTGACATTAACACTTGTCTTTCAAATATTTATTGTTTTGATTTGAATGATATAGAAAGTAACAATATTCATGTAAGCAATGAGATTTATATGAATAAAAGTTTTGTGAATTATTCACGACCTGTTGAAAACGTTTGTTTCTTTTATTATAAAAAGAAACGTTATTTACAAATGCAAAACATTCTATCTTGGCAAAAGTCAGATGAGTTTAAGATAACAATTTCATCAGTTAGAAAAGTAAATCAATTTGAAGATATCTACCTAATTGCTGTTGTTGGTCAATTTAAACACTATATCAGTGTGAATTCAATTGAGTATAATAAAAATGTGTACGGTTTGCCAGAATATTGTATATTAAAAAATCTAAAGTACAATAATATTCTAAAGAAATATGTTGAAGCTTGACAATTGTTGTTTTTTGATTTAATATATCAACATAAGTTAATGAGGACTTCTAAATGCTACACCTGTTCAAAAAACTTCTTTCAAATAAACCTATTTATATAAAAAAGAAAAAGAATACAATTATATATTCCGTCAATCATAAGTTCATCACAAATGACTGGTTGTCTTTTCATATTTTAGGCCTAAAGAAAATAAACAACTATAAAGTTGTTGCCGTTATCAGAAACATGCTATCTTGTGATATCTATGAAGTTGACGTCTATGAACTAAATATGTTTTATCAAAAGTTTGATAAATTTAACCTTTTGTTTAAAGGTCAGTTGGATATCTATAGTAAGAAATTGCATGATAGAAAAATCCCAATGATCGAATATAAAAATTATGAAACCATCTTTGTGTAAAAGGAAAACAAAATGTCTGAAGAAAATATCAACGATTTCTTTGTAAAATATATTAATGAAAGTAAATCGAATCAAAATACTACATTTCCACAAAATGTAGGTAATACTATAATTTGTCCTAAATGTCATCATGATACTGGAATCCCTATGTTGTCAGGTGAAGTGGTCTATGCAGATAAACGTTGCCCGTTTTGCGGAGAAATTATCGTGCATTCTATGAATATTATGTGTTGAGGTTTTAATGAAGTATAGCTATTTAGCATGTACAAACGTAAACGATTGTATAAATAAGTTTACTTTTTTAAAAACATCAAAAAAGATTAATAGCAAAGCTATTGTAAAAACAGTCAATGAGTTTATGAATCTATGTGCATTAGAGTTACAACAGAATAATGTAATTGCAATTCATGGTTATTACACTAAAAAGTCACATGTTACTTTTCACCCAATAGATAATACAAAAATTTATTCTGAAAGACCTATGACAGTTATGGTTGGTTGGAAAACTTTGCGTGATAAATTCAAAAGAATATTTGGTAAAGATGTAGAAATATCCCATAAAAAACATTGTTTATATATCATTGTTCAAAATACTAATATTGGAAGTAGTTTATTAAAAGACATTTAAATAGCGTTGAGGTTTTAATGAATTGGAAAGATGCTAAAGACCTATTTATGGTGGCACTTATTGTGTTGGTTGCAAGTTGTTTTACATCTCAGTGCGCTTACGAACTTGGTAAAGATTATGCTAAAACTGAAGTTGCCAAAGAACTGTGCTCAAAAACTGAATACGATTTCTGTGTAAAAGTCCCACAGAGATCTATATATACTCTTAAAAATGATATTGACTAAATGAAAGAAAACAAACAATATGCTACAAAACCATGAAGAATTAAAAGAAGACTTCGATGAAGTTCCTGTAAATGAAAATCAAAATTGTTATCCAGATGAAGATTGTTTGGAAATCTTAAAGAAATATGAAGGTTGAATGTCGTGTAAATATAACTTCTTAATTTAAAATGGTTGTTTAAAAATAATAATCTTTTGTTTTGTGTAATAAAATATGAATCAAAAAAAGATCTCTGTTCCTAATAGTTCAGAGGTCTTTGTCGTAATTGTGTAAATTTCTGTGTATTGTATTGTTGTATTTTTATGTATGGAAATGTGTAATGTTGCATATTAATCCTATTCCTGATATATAATATTGTTTAGTTGTTTTTTCTGAATTAAGCTATCTTGTGTCATTATTTATTAGTATTTTAATTTATTAAATTGTTTTATCCTTTGTTTATATGACATGTGAAAAGATGATCAATATAGAAGATATGTGTATGTTATATGATGGTGTCGGTGTATTAGTTGTAATGTTGTATGATGTAATGTAATCTAATGTAATGTGGTATTAAAGAAATGAGAAAAGTGTTAAGGTCTGCGAAAGTTTGTAATGATATAACTGAAACAATAAAAGTTTTTGTATTGTTATAAAAAGAATAATTGTGGTGTGACTGTTCGTTGAAAGATTTATTTAGGTGAAAATAGATAATAGTTCATATGAACTAAACTATCTTGAATTGATAATCGTTTGGTTAGACGGTTTGTTGTGAATGTAAGATATATATATAATGAAAATATAGTTCATGCCTAGATAAAAAAGGTTTAGTCACTCATAAGAAGTTGGTTATATAATGAAAAATAAGTACATAGGTGTTACAAAAATATCAGAAGTAAAATTTAAACTGTTGATAAATGTTTTTGCAAAGAATTCACAACATTACAAATAGTAGAATTATTATATATAAATCGCAATATAGCCAATCTGTGGATAAACAAAATAAGAGACAGTATGTTTTTGTTGGTAGAATAATAAAAATACATATTGTGTTCAAATAAATGAAACATACCTTGCAAAATCAATAGAACCCCTTTTATAAATACCTTTCCCTATATGAAGAAATTATTGTTTTCTGTATATTCAATGAACACAAAAAAGCGTATGCTTTAACCATTGATAAATCTAGTAAAATTAAGACTCTTCCGATAATTAGAGATTGTTGTGCTAAAATGCAGCCATCTTTACAATTGACACAGCGTTATATAATGGTTTAACAAAATTAAAATGATAACAGCACCCAGTTAATCTCATTTAAAAAAGTTCCCAAAACAATATGATGCTATGCGCTTTACCTCTAATAAATTTGAAGGTTCTGGAAGTTGAATGAAAGCTAGTTTATGTAAATTTAAAGATGTCAATTGAGATAGTTTACACCATATATCACTGTACCTGTGTCTGTGCCTGTGTCTGTTTGGGGATTTATCATATACGTGATGATACTTATCTGTTATTATTAGCTTGTTTTAGAACGAATATTCTTTAATCATTTAGATATGCTACCAAAATACGAGGTATTGTGCGTGTTGTGGATTGTGGATTGTGGATTGTGGACTAAAGTTATGGTAATGCATGAAAAAGGAGAATTGTGAAGAGTATAGTGTATTGTTTCTCTACCGCTTTTTCAGGTATATATAAGGTATCGAAAGGGAATAGAGCAATAGGAAACGGCAAGCGGGGCGCAAGTCCTGATATACCGAAAGCCTTAATTATCATATAGCAATATATGACATATCAGGGTAATCAGTATAAAGGCTTGTTAAGTAGTGGAAACATAAAAACCCGCTTGCCGTCAAAATTCCTTGTTGACAACTGTTTATCTTTTTGATAATATATAATTATCGAAAGGGAATAGAGGAAAGCAAGGGATTTAAGGTATCAGTCAATAGATACCTACCATAATAGATAAAGCTTTTATTAAGCATTGTTTAACGTATAGGACAGTGTTTAATAAAAGCTTTATTTGTTAAGGTATAGTATCCGATACTTGATAAGTTGTTAAGCTGTTATATTGCTTGTTAATAAAGAGTGGTATAACAGGTTAATGTCCTTTAATCAGTTATCATAAAGCGGTATAGCGAAGTGATGACAAAAAGGATTAAGGGGCTATCGGGTTCACGTGTGAAAAAGAAAGCACGGCGGAACTATACACAGAATAAATAAAGTGAATATAGGTCGTTTCGATTTTGTTGAGTTTAGAAACGACTAAATTCCTTAATCTTAAAATCAATTAAGGTTAAGGTTTCTTCATACTGTACTAAACAAAATACAGTATGAAAAGTATTAAGGCGTTTTTATAGTTAAATAGAAATGCCTTGATAGATAATAACTCAACAGGTTGAAAAACCTTTAATGAAAATAGATGCATTTAGAAATAATTGCTTCTGTCGTTAAAGGTGAAAAAGCAGTTCGATGAACCGATTGACAAAAAGTTTCACGACTGCGAAAAGTCCTATCAGAATGATTTGGATTTGTCCAGTTCTGATTTGGTTTTGAACTCACTCCTGCTTTAAAGGTATGTGTGAAGTAGGCTGTGGAACAAAACTAAATAGAATTAGATTACTCTAAATCATTTTGATATTTTTAAGAACAAAATGGAATAAACTAAAATAGAATGAAATGGTTTATTCCAGATTAAGGAGAATGAAAGATGTTTAAGAAAATTTTAAACTTTATGAACGACGATATGGTATTTTACTATGACCGGTCGTACCCTATTGAAAAGGGGTACACTGAAAACGAGAAAGTTTTGTGCACCAAATGGCGTGCACGTCGTCGTTTAGTTGCTGACTGGTGGCGTCTCTGCTATCGTCAGGGATTGTCAAAATACTTCTGACACAAAAAGGAGGGGTGAAATGATTTACGGGTTTCTCTTGATTGCCGTAGTGTTATTCACTACGGCATACGTTTGTTTCTGTATGGTGAATGAATTCATTCAAAAACCGTACAGAAAGGAAAATTCTGAACGAGTCTTGATGAAAAAGGATTTTGTTCAGGGAAGAAAACAAATTCGTCCGGAATTGGTAGCATTGGCAAAAAAGCTGTCAATTGAAGATGAAATTGTAGATAACTACTATAAAAGGAGTATAAAATGAGTAGTTTTATTGAGATAAAAAGTGGCCTTGTCAGAAAAAAAGATATTTCTGGTTTAACAAGGATAAACGAAAAAATCCCTTTGCACGGGGAATATTATGGAATCGAAGTGCATCTCCCAAGCACAAAAGTTTATTTGGGATTTGACTCTAAATCCGAACGAGATTCAGAGTTTAACAGAATTGCAGACGAACTTAAAAGAGAGGAGGGCGAATTATGAAACCAGAAGCAAAATTATTCTTGCGGGCAAGAAATCCGAAAATGAAATTAAACAAATGGTGGAAAAAGCTTCTGAAAGAATGTCCCTTTATGGGGTATGAACATGGAAGCATGAAATACCTTTCCATAATGGGAAAAGACACGGGGGTCAAAATAAATTCCCCAAGGTTAATTAAAAAGAACCTTATCAAACGAAATATAGTAGGCGAAAATGGACAGCCCTATAATCATTGACGTTGAATGGGAAGAAATATCCCGTTCAACGGAAGTTGTTATTGAACCTAAAAGAATGGTTCAGAAACAAAAGAGGAACAAAGTGGATAAAGTGATATCCACTTTGTTTTATTCAGAAATCGCTTTCATCGTCTTGCGGTTCATGTATGGGTGTTACACAAATTACGTGTTCTGGTCGGCACATGATGGCATCACCTTACACAAGGTGATTTTTGGAATGCCTTAAAGGAGAACGACAATGAAGAGAATGAAAAGAGAGTTTTGCAGAGCTTCGAAAATCGACGCTGTCAATGATGTGTTGAAAGGGCGCTACGCCATTTACAAAACACGTCAAGGGTTGGAAATTGTCTTTCACGACAGTTACCGACCTGATATTTTGACTGACATCGAACGTCAGATTGAAAAGAACCCACGCGGAACGTGGTATTGCGAAAAAAATGCCTTTCTCAAAGGGCATTAAGTGACATTATCAAGAAGACATCTGAAATATGATGTCTTCCTATAATTTCACTTGACAAGAAAGGAGTAAGACAATGAAAAAACAATTTCATAGATTACTTTTGACAAAACGTCAAATGGAACATCAAGCTAAAGCATATGCTGAACAGTTTGGTGAAGATTATCAGGAAGCTTTTGACGAGATGATGGAAGCTTGTCGAAAGTATAACAAGTTTATTCTAGAAGGGAGTAAATATAATGAATGAAGAAAGAATTTGGAGTCGTCTGAAACCGATTTCATATGTTGTCATGTTAATCGGTTTTGCCCCGGCTATGACGACAGCTTTTGGTGACACGTATTTGACTTTTGTTGATTACGTGTCGGCGTTCAGTGGGTTCTTCGGGGCTTGCTTTATTAACGAATTGTAAAGGAGTTCATCATGTCTGAATTGGAACAGTACAAAAATAAAAACGGTGACCTGACTGTAAAAGGGTCGTTGTTTCAAGCCAAAACAGATCTTCAAGAAGTCAGAAAAGACTTGTTGTTATGTCGAGGTATAGGCGACATAGCGACCATATTTAAGGAACGTTTTACAGAAGCGAAGAAGCTTTTGTCAGAAATCGAAGAAGAGGTTGAGTTGTCATTACGTATAATAGAGTGGCAACAAAACCTCGAAAGCAAGCACTTTGTCCATATTGTAACGAGCCTTGGTGGTAACAGTGTGTCCGCTCGCGACAAATTGTTGCAAGACGAAGTGCTTAAACATTGCGAAAATATGAAAGGAAATGCATCAAAAATAGTGTGTTTCTTTAAAGATTTAGCAGCACATTCTGATATGGTGAGTGTGAAGTTGCAAGCAGAAGCCCTTGCGCTTATCATTGAAAGACAGTTGAAATATTTGGACACTGTCCGCAATGATAAAGAATTCGCACAAGAAGCTGTCGTGGAAATTGAATTCTGTTAACAAAGGAGAACAAACATGGAACCTAAACATGTTTCGAAAGGTATGAATACCTATTTGGCGGAAATGTTCAACAAGTGGGAAAGTGAAAACACACCTGCGTGGCAAAACAAAGACATTCGGAAAAGCATTCAGGAATGGCGCGCAAAACACCCTGAACTGAATTGAAAGCGAGACAACAATGGACGAAGAGAAACAAAAGAGAGCGGTGTTTAATGCAAGCAGTATTTCTAAATACCTTAAAGCAAACGGAAAAATGCCGCTTGACATTGGGTTCAACCGTGAAGAGGTAACCGAAAAAGACGCCGAACTGATCAAAGGTTATACGTTTGACTCGATTACCTTGAACTATACACACATTGAAAAGTTGTCAATGTTGCCGAAAGCGAAGTTTTACAAATTCAATCAAGCAATCATTGGTAAGTTTGATGACCTTGCATTGACAGACGATTACAAACGGTGTGTATGGTTTGATAATTGTCCGACGTTAATCCCAAACTTAAAGTTTCTTCACGATTGGGTCAATGTCGTGTTGATACGTGATACACCAATTTTGAAAGCTGACGGGCTGGAAGACTTGGTGTTGAAATACAACAGAGCAATCAATTATAAAAATTGGTTCGGGATTGATTGCTTAATCATTCAACCGGCAACGAAGTCTTTTATGAAATCCGCATTAGAGCATTTACCGAAAGACATCGTTGTTGATTTGGGTAATCCTGAATATCCGTTCGAAGAAAGAGAATGGGATAAGCAGTACCCATTGCATCATAGATGCGACATTAAAGCAAGAGATTGTGCGACGTTGAAAAAGAAATTCGAAGCACAATGTGAGCAAATAGCAAATGAAAACAAAGGAGAACGACTTTTAAGGGAGATCTAAATGACATTTGCGCTAATTATAGTGTTGTTATACCGTTACACTACATTGTCAGGTTTTATGGCAGCAATCTTAACGGTATTGTGTATTAAATTTCCACTGTCATTGGGTGTGTTGTTATTCTTAATGCTGTTACCCAAAGACGAACTTTTTGAGGAGAAAAAAGATGAGTAAAGTTGAAACGATCTACGAAGTTGTTACGAGCAGGGTTACGGGTGAAGAAAGGACGGTACCGACGTTTGTTCGTAAATTCAAATGTGGCTTTAAAGTCATGACGACGTATTACGAAATGTGGAAAGAAGCGATGACGGTCGTCTATTATAAAGACGTTCGTGTCAGCCGTATTCATTCCATGAAAGACGTCAATGAAGAACAGGCAAAAGCGTTCCTTGAAAATTTGCAGGATCTGGATTTGGCGGTTATCATTGCGACAGGAAATGTCAAACGCAAAAAGGAAGGTATTCGGACTGGAAACAAAAAACGTTCTGTCAACGCCTACCTTGACAATACAATTGGTCACAAGGCGTTTGGTAAATAATTGTTGACAACAGTGTGATGGTTGTGTAGTTTTATACAACCATCACAATTGGAGGGTACAATGGAAAAAGAAAAAACTGTTAAGGTTAAGTCAATTCACGCAGAGGAAGAAATTGTCGATGAATTTGACATGACCGAGATTGCGAAGAATATGGGGTGTTACACCCCGGCACCTAAACAACAAAAACAGTGTCTTGATGCAAATGATGTTCAAGGCATTGTTGACGGTGTTCTTGATGAAATGGACGGTGAAGACTTGACGGGTTTGACTGACGAAGAAGTCAGAAAAGAGTTCGATGAGCGCGTCGCCAAAAAACGTCAAGAAGAACAGAAGAAGCTGAACGAAGAAAACGGTCACATTAAAGCAAAAGCACCGAAAGGTGACAATCGATATTTGGCAAGTGATGATGTAGAAATCAATGCATTGCGTACTGCCAAATTGAAAGGTAAAGATCTTCATTGTTTGAAGATTGAACGTGATTGCCCTCGCAATATTGTTTTGGATACGTTGCGGGCGATGTGTCTCGAAGTAGAAGCTATTACGAAATGTAAAAAGGTTTCTGACTTCAGCGAATTTCCGTGTTTCCTTTCTGTTAAGGATTGGAACAACGACATTCAAGAACTTTCCGATGATGAATATTGGGAAATTGACTTGAAAGAACCGTATGATTTAACGGAGGAAACGAAAGGGCAGATTGATGACGATTTGTATCCGTTAATCAATCAAGCAGTTCATTGTTTTTCATTTTATCGTAAAAAATCAAATTTCACTGAAGAAGATGGAATTTGGTTGGAAAAAAGTGAAGACGGTGAATGGCAACCGACTTTTACATATGCCGCGAGTGTAAATAAAGCTATCCGTGAAGTTATGCCTGAAAATGTTGACAAACTCTTCGGGTTTAACATAATGAATATGTTTTCCAAGAAGTCGATGGAAGCGATGAAGAAACGTGAAGCGACTTTCAATGAAGGCGAACGGAAAACTGTCGATAGCTTTATCAAAAGCTTGCAGAAACATTTAAGCAATGTAAAACCGGAAGACTTGATTAAAGATGTCAAGAAAAGTCTTTGCGATGTTCCTAAAATCATTTGGAACACTGTTGGTCTTGACATCGATGAAGACGAACGGCATCAGATGATGTTCATTGCATATATGATGAACAAATGTTCTGAAACGTTTGCAAACATGGAAATCACTAAATTGGTTAAAACCAAAAGTGGTGATAAAGATGTTGATGAAGGGTTTAAAGCATTCTTTGAAACCTTTAACATTGGTAAAATGGTGAAGAAGGCAAACAAGAATGATCAGAATAAAATTTAAACCTAAAAACATCATCTACCGTATCTTTGTAGACGACCCTGATATGGCAGTCAAGGTCGCCTACACTGTTTTGGAATGTCGAAAAGATGACATTCAAGTTTTAACATTCAAAAAGAAAGGTACTGATTACGACTGACCTTTCTTTGAAAGGAAGAGTAAAATGAAAGCTGAAACAAAACTTCTCAAACTCGTTGAGAAAGTCAACGAAGCAAAAGAAAACAAACGGAAAGCTGAAGATGACATTAAGAAAGCTGAAGAAGCTATCATTCGAATTATGGGTGATGTTCCGAAGACTTCCGTTGAAAAGAATGGTGTCGCCTATACGATCACTATTGGTGACAATGTTCGTTATGCTTTGGTTGAAGAAGGAAAACGGAAAATGATTAACGATGTTCCGTTTGAATCAAATCTTTGGAAGAAGACGCCTGATATCGGTGAATGTCTGAACAATGAAGAAATGAAAGGTTTCGTGATTCAGAAAGAATTCACACCGAAAGTGATTATCAAGTCTTCGAAAGTCAACTAGAAATAAATCTGTTGACAAACACCTGAAAACCGTATAGATATGATATCTATACGGTTTTGTTATGCAACCCAATTATTGTAGGAGTAAAAACTATGGGTATGTCTTTTAAAGAATCGTTGAAAGCTATCGACACAATTCGTGCTTGCACTATTAACAATGGTGCTTCGATTGTTCCGTTGCTTTTAGGTGAAACTGGTATCGGCAAAACCGAACTGGTTCGTGAATACTGCCAAGAAAACGGTCTGACGTTGATTACAATTCATGTATCGCAGATTGAACCGTCTGACTTGACTGGTTTGTTCAAAATCAACCGTTACGGCAAGACGGACAACTGTTCCCCTTCGTGGTTGCCGTGGTTGTCTGAAGCTGAATTCGAAGCAATCAAGAAGAGTGGTGCGATTGAGGTTGAGGAACTGAACGTCTTGAAAGACGGTGTTATCAACCCGAATGGTGGCATCGTCTTTCTTGATGAAGTCAATCGTGGTCACGAAGATATTCGACAGTCGTTGTATCAGTTGATTAACGAACGTCGTATGCATACGTTTACCTTGCCGAACAATTATACGATTGTTGCGGCAGCGAACCCGTCAAACGGTTATGAAACGTATGATTTTGATAGAGCGTTGGTCAACCGTTTTGCATGGATTGATTTTCAACCGCAAGCGAAAGAGTCTGTCGAATACTTGTCTGATAAATATTCGACATCGCCTGTCGTTCAGTGGTTGAAACACAATGACGAAATGATCGAACTGTATGCTGTTGATAAGCACGGCAATGCAGTATCGAATGATATGGACGATCAGAAAACAATGTCGCCTCGTATCATTGAGCAAGGTATTATCTTGCTGGAAGAAATGCATCGTCGTCATTATCCGCAGAAACTGAAAAATCAGATTTTGCGTTCGATTTGGAAGAAAGATGCGGTTGAAGCGTATTTGTCTTTCGATGAAGAAGCTGAAAATGCTATTGAATTGAAAGACATCTTTACCGGAAATTGGCACACACCTGTCAAGAAGTATGTTGAACAACAGAAACTTGATTTGTTGTCGGTCATTGTTTCTCGTATGGCACGGTTCTTCGTTGACTATGAGTTTGCGACACCACGTACCAATGAAGAAACAAAAATGGTGGAAAACGTTGTCGAATTCTACCACAATGTTCCAGAAGAGTTGTGTGTGACGTTCTTGTCGTCTTGCACTAATAAATACTTTGAACTGAAAGACGGTCGCAAGTATTTTGGTAAAAATTGCAAGGACGGGAAGTTGATTGTCAACGAACATCATCTGTGCATGCAACCTGAATTTCGTGGCGGCAAAACTGAATACGCCAAGAATGAAATTGGTTCGGTTTTGAAGAGTGCCAAGAATTTGGGTGTTCTGGCGAACGGAAGCAAAAAGTAAATCAAGATGCACGGGGGTTGAAACATACCCCCGTCATTAACTTTAATTAAAGGAGTGTACAATGACAACACATACCATTGACGAATTGATTGCCGCTACATTTTCCGCAGTGGATATGGACGGTAAAACAAATTCGTATTATGCGCTTGTTTTGAGCAAATGCAAGAAATACGCAAGTAAAGAAGTTCCGACAATGGGTGTTGCGTTTGATCAGCGTGGCAAACTGGTTTTGTTGTGGAATCCTGATTTTCTTCGAAGATTAACTGACGGTGAAGCGATTGCCGTCTTAAAACATGAAGCAATGCATATCTTCTTTAAGCATCTTGCACGGTTTCAGACGAAGAAAAATCATACGCGGGTTAACATCGCAACCGATATGGCTATCAATCAATATTTGAGAGGATTGCCGGAAGGTTGTCAATTACCTGAAACATACAAACTTCCGAGAGGTTTGTCAGCTGATGCGTATCTGAAAGCATTGGAAGAACAAAACATTGCTGATGATAAGAAGATGTCTTGTGGTGGCATGGGTCAAGGTAACGGTGATCAATCACAAAAAGGTAGTGGTAACGATCAAGGTGAAGATGGTCAAGGCGGAGATCAAGACGGAAGCAGTGCCGGAACTGACAATCACGAAACATGGGACAAAGTCGTTGATGACAATGGCAAAATCATTGGCGATACTGAAAGCGAGGGGGTTGACACACAATCAACACTGGATAGGATTTCACGTGCAGTTGCTCAACGAATGAAAGAACAAGGTGATACACCCGCATGGGCAACGGCGGTTGTTGAAAATATGGACAAAAAATCAACACACAACTGGAAAAACGAATTGCGTGTGTTGGTTAATTCTGTATTATCAACAGACAAACGACGGTCACAGAAACATATTGATAGACGTTTGGCTTGCATTACTGATGAATTTCTTTTCCCCGGTAAAAAGAAAGATAGAAAACCGTCAGTCTTGCTGGTTCGTGATACGTCAGGATCAATGTTTTGTGCGGAGACACAGGCAGCAGTTCTGACAGAAATGGTTGCAATCAGTCGTCGTGCTGAAGTTTTGGTATGCGATTGTGATACAGTCATCCATCAAGTATATAAAGTTCGTAAACCTTCGGACTTTAAAGAATACAAAGGTGGTGGCGGAACATCGTTTGTTGAACCTTTTGCAGAAGCTAAAAAGCGTAATGTCGATGCAGTTATCTACTTGACAGACTTGTACGGTGAATTTCCTGATCCGAGAAATATCGGAAAGTATGCGAGAAACACTGTATGGGTAACGGTAGAAAGGGATGCTGATAGAAGTGACCCGCCGTTTGGCAAGGTTGTTCGCATTCAAGATGAACAATAAACAATAAAGGAAGGGGTGATAAATCCCTTCCTTCTTTTTTAAGGAGATTAAAACAATGACGGAAAATGCGGAAAATGTTGAAAACGAAGTCAAACCTATTGTAGGTCATTGCTTAATCAATGGGTTTAGTTATGCATTACCTATCAATGAACATATCATTATCGAAAGGTGCGCTCGTGACGAAAAGTACATCAATGAAAGAATGGCTGAATGTGAACCCGCCGAAAACCCCGCAAAGATAGTCGTCGGGTTAAGTCAATTCTTTAACACTGATAAACGAACGCAATTGTTTAGCATAGAGGATCCTGAAGATAACAGCAAGAAAATCTTAATCATTCGGTTGAATGGTGATTTTGCTGTTTTCGTTTATCCTGATTTTGAATGTACAGTTGCAGGTAATGCTTCAATGAAATCCAAATACAATTCATTTGTATTTGATAAATACCTGAAATATGGCGCGGGGCGCAAGGGTGAAAAGTTTACAGTCACACTTAAAAAGAGTGACAGGTTTTACGGCACTATCAAAGAATACTTCACACAGTATGGGTGTTGTTTTGATATGAATGTTGGAGAGTTTCTTATGGAGATGCTTTAACGGAGGTCGCAATGTTAACAGAAGAACAAATTAAAAAGTTTGATGGCTTGCAAGCATATGTGTCGTGTGAATGCGATTATGAGCAAGCACAATTCGACTTTGAGGATTTGGTTGAGAAAGTCGACAATAATTGTTACATCCTTAAATCCTCATCTTATATATTCGATGGTGATGATTTTTACTTGCAAGATATTGTAGATATACCCAAGCTTGCAAGAGAGTCGTATTCAACCTTGCGTGATATCTTTTTAGTTGCAACTGGTTGTGAAATGACAAAAGAGGATTACAACAGTGATTTTTCTGGTACATTTCAAGACCTTTTAAATCAGTTGCGATTCACCCAAGAATCAATCGAAGCATTGCAACCGTATTTCAAGATACCTGTGGAATGCTACGAAACGAAAGGTTGTGGTCAAGGTGATTATGCATTTGTCCTTTTGTTTGACGACGATGTAAGTGACAAAAAACGAAATGCAGAGATGCATAAATCTATTAACCATTTGTTTTGGGACGCGCCAATCTTTTGCCGATTGGTATTTGGTGACGGCACAGATTTTGTTGCGGAAGTTGAGGACAGATATGAATACGATAAAGATACATATTGGAAAAACTTCATCGAACAACTTGCATCTGAAATACCTGATGTAGAAGCTTTCGGAGAGTATCTTTTAGATTTGATGCCTGATGAACCGTCAAGTTGAGGAGTAAAGACAATGAAAGAAATCACAGTCAAAACGTTTGCTGAACTGAAAGAAGCTTTTAAAGACGAAGAAAGAAACTTGACGATTGCCTTTAAGAACAATCGTATTACAAAGTTTCCGAAGATGAATATCGAACGTGACAAAGGTGTTGTCATATTGAAGTTATACACACCTAAATTAACAACATTGAAAAATGTTCCGATGCCGTCACGATTTATGAATTGGCTTGATGTTGAAGAAGCCAGTTTAACAAAACTTGAAAATGCAAGTGAGTGCAATATAACAAACCCGTGTGTATGTTATTTGCCTTGCTTAAAGTTCGATAGCATCACTGTCACAAAAGAAAACACTTGTCAATCTGGTTTTATACGGTTGGCATTGGCGTGGCAACAGTTTATGCGAAACGATGTACAGAACATCTTTAATGTGTTCAGTACAACAATTGTTCCGAGAGCTTGTGTACCTGAAATGGTATGCAATAATGTTGATGACTTAAATTTGCCGGAAGTTTTGAGAGATGTTGTTAAATCAACGGATATGTTGACAACAGTGGAAATCAATCTGGCAAGAAAGGTTATGGAAACTGAAATCGGGAATTTGACATTTTCATCTATATGAGGTGAACAATGAAAGAATATCGAAGCAGAGAGATCAAGATGTTTGTCGAAAGCGATTGTGAAGAATTCGACGACATTGATGTTGATTATTCACAGTACTATGAAACGGTTGATTTGCAAGATTTACCGTATGCTGAAAACAGACTGTCAGCAAGGGTAGATTCGGTCAAAGGATTAAAGGTACGGGATTCTATTGATTGTATAGATTTCATTACCAATGGCTATACAATAAAAGACCTTGACGTTTTAAATTTAGGCTTCGAGATTCCGTACCTTAATTTGACAATACACTTGTCAACAAATCTTGAAAACACAAATGAACTTTTGGAAGACTTGAAGAAGTTGGCAAAGGTTCGATGTGATAAATTTATGATTGTGTTTGTTCCGACAGATGATATGACGTGGCAACAGCAAAGAGATGCCTTGTTATATATTTTGCCGAGAGTGACATTGCCAATCGTTGAAGATTTGTGTCAAGTGAATACGGGTTCGAATCGTTTATCATACTTTACTGAAAAGGAAAAAGATGATGACGATAAGAAGCTTGACAATCTTTTCAAATGGGTGGTTGATAAAAACAGAACAGTTGGAAGCGATTGCTTGTTTGAAATATGAAAGGTGGTGATAGGTATGTTGCCTTTATATGGTTATGCGAGTGAAGTCGAACGATTGTATAAAAGAACATATCTGAAAATATACAATCAAGATGGGTATGACATCAGTTTGGTAAAAGTTTTTGTAAACGGTGTCACGCCATATATAGACTACAAAGTCATACAGACACCTAAACGGAACTTGCGCTGTTTAAAACAATTCAAAACTTGTGAAGAAGGTTTGGATGCAGTGCTTGAAATGAATCCGTTCAGTAAGGATGTATGGTTAACTAAAATTGGTGGAAGGTATGCATTGTATATAAAGAAAGCTAAAATAATCAATACATACACAAAACCTTTTTGGACACCTGTTATCAATGAGTCGTTTTTGGAATTTATCGAACAGTGGAAAGGAACTATATCATCAGCGTTCGAACATTACAAAAACGTTAACAACGATGGTCAAGGATTGCTTGACACAATTTAAGGAGAAAGACAATGAAAAAAGAATTTGGTTTTGGTTTTTTGCCTGATTGGGCAAGAGATTGCACGATTGAAAAAGGGTCTGGCAAATGGTGGGTTTTTACAGACAAAGACGGTGTACAGACACTGGTTTCCTATTTTACACCTATTATGCGTAGGTACGAAGATGGAACAATGGTTCGTTTTGTTGAGAGCTGTTCAATGACAACTTTTCAACACATTCGTAAGTGGTCTGGCTTGAGAGCTGATGATTTCAGAGCCTTGCCGTTAACTTCTATCGAAAACGGGTGAACAAATGCCGAACGTAAGTAAAGTAAAAGAAATAACCCGTAAAGCATTAGAAATGATGCATACGGAGTTATCTGATGATGACATTGAAAGATGTGTAGATTATGCATGGACATTACACGATTTGGGGATGTCAGAACAGGAAGCAGCTATCACAGCTTGCAAGGAATTTATCTTGATTGAAAGGAGCTTTTGAAATGCAATTGTCACCTTTATCAGAGTCAACAAGAAAAGCAGTTGAAAATGAAATTGAGGCGGTGAAGGATATCATCGCCCTTTTTCCGCAAGTCAAAGAAGTTGTCAAGAAATATGACGGTAAAACATTGGACACACGCACAGTCCATAAGATACAAAAAGAATTGTTGAAGGTCGATAGGCATCTTGATTTCAGCTTTTTGTATGCTCATATCAAAATTGAACATTTCGACAATTACAATGAAATCAACACGACCCATTGCATCTATTCAAAGTATCTGACAAAGTCAGAAGTCAACTTTCAATATGATGAAGAATGCTTTAATTATGCCGAACAGTATCTTAAAAGCTATATCGAAAAATTCAACAACTATATGTTGAATGAAAAAATGTTGTTGGAATCATTGCAACAAGTCAGCGAAACATACAACGCCTTAACAAAAGAGATACCTACTGTATGCCAAAGATTGGTTGGCGTCAGAGTGGCTTCATTATAAAAGGAGATTGACAATGCTTAAAGAATGTGATAAAAAAGACGCGACATTGGCATACATCATCAAGACAATGAGTGAGTATGACGGTTTGATCTTGCACGGGAAACCGACGAATGTGAACATCATAAAAGGTAATGTTGGTTATCAGCTGACAATCAAAAAGAAAGTACCGATTACTAAAAGCTTGATTGATGCATTGGAAAAAACTGGCGATGTGGCTACAGTCAGTTTAGAATCATTGCAAAAGACGGTAGATATGTTTAAAGCTAAATCAGAAGCTTTACAGAAAGATGTCAAATTATTGCTTGATATTCTTGACAGATACCGTACAGCCGTTGACAGTTTCGCAGCAGAGAATTGTGAAAACATGAATGATGTGGAAGAATTTGAAGAGTTCTACAACATTAAAGTCAGCGGCAAACTGAAAAACGAAATTCAAGCAATTGAAGATTTACGGAGGTAAAGACATGAGCAACAACCAAAACATGCATAAGGCAAAAGCAGCGAAAGACGATGAATTTTATACGCAATTGTCTGATATCGAAAAGGAGTTGGTCAAATACAAGGAACAGTTTAAAGGCAAAACTGTTTTGTGTAATTGTGATGATCCCTTTGAAAGCAACTTCTTTAAATTCTTCGCCTTGCAGTTTAAAGAGTTGGAGTTGAAAGAGTTAATCACAACAAGCTATCGTGACAGCGCAATCAAAAAGCAAAACATCAATATGTTTGACAGCGGTGCCTATAAAGTCAGGATTGTTGGAGAAAGTAACAATGAAAAGGATGTTCCTAATTTTCTGAAAAGGGAACATTACAATTTAAAGGACGTAATGAGGTGGTTGGAAGAACAAAAGAAAAGTTTTCCAAATGGAAATCTAAACGTATTTTCCCCTTTAGAAACAGGCGACTTTGCCAGTGAAGAATGTGTGAAGTTGTTGGACGAAGCAGACATTGTCGTAACAAATCCGCCATTTTCCAAATTCCGCGAGTTTGTTGCATTGCTGATGGAACATAAGAAACAGTTTCTGATTATCGGGAACAAAAATGCCATTGCATATAAAGAGGTTTTCCCGTTGATTAAGGAAAACAAGTTGTGGTTAGGGTATAATTCGCCAAAAGAATTTGTGCAACCCAATGGGACAACCAAAAAGTTTGGCAACATTTGTTGGTTCACAAACTTGCCTATTGAGAAGCGTGAAGAGTATTTGGATTTGTTTGAGGAGTACAACCTTGACAAATACCCGATGTATGACAACTATCTTGCCATCAATGTTGACCGTGTTGCAGATATTCCTTGCAATGAATGGTTTGAAATGACGGTTAATGAAGACCTTTACAACAAACTTAAAGCGACGTATGGTGATGATTGTGTGCTGATTGATAGTGATGATGTTAAGAAACAATATCACATTAAGGTTCGCAACATTGTCATGGGTGTTCCTATTACGTTCCTTGACAAGTATTGCCCGAAACAGTTTGAGATTGTTGGTCTTGACAGATACGTCGAAGATAACCCTAATTTTGGGCATCGGTTTCATTTGAACAAGAAAGAAGTTTATGCACGCATTTTAATAAAACGTGTAATAAAATAAACCTTAACAGATAGAAGCGATATCATTCATTTGGTATCGCTTTTATTTTATCAAACATCCAATCAGTTGTCAACATCTAAATGAAAGGGAGAAAGAGATGACGATGAAGATTACGAAAACCGAGATTGCGATTCGGGATTTGGTGAAGGATTATAAAGAAGATAAGAAGACAGGTAAAATTACAGGGTATGGAGGGAAGCTGAATATCCGTCCGAAATTTCAGAGGGAGTTTGTTTATAAGGACAAACAACAGGAGGCTGTTTTGGAAACAGTAAAGAAAGGCTTTCCGCTGAATACTATTTATTGGTCAAAGTCAAATGAAGACAGTTTTGATTGGGAGGTTCTTGATGGGCAGCAGCGAACAATTTCAATCTGTCGTTTCTGCACGAATCAGTTTTCGATGGAATTTCAGAAAGGTGTTCCTGTTTTCTTTATGAACATGCCAGAAGAAGATAAGAACAAGATTTTGGATTACAAGCTTGACGTGTATCAATGTGATGGTACAGATATAGAGAAGCTGGAATGGTTCAAAGTCATTAACATTGCAGGAGAAAAACTTTACCCGCAGGAGTTAAGGAACGCTGTTTATTCAGGAGAATGGTTGACAAAAGCGAAGGAGTTGTTTTCCAAACAGAATGGTTGGGTGTATCGTAAATACAAAGACCTTTTGTCAGGGCAGGTCATTCGGCAGGATTACCTTGAAACGGCATTGAGTTGGATTGGTGCGAAGGAAGGCAAGAGTATTGAGGAATACATGGCAGCGCATCAGTTTGATGAAGTGAACAAGGAAGGAACGCCTGAAGGATTTCCATTATTCAAATATGTGAAAGATGTGTTTGATTGGGTAGATAAGACTTTCCCGACGGCACGGTCGTATTTGAAAGAAGCGAAGAAAGTGGAATGGGGTTTGTTGTACAATCGTTTTGGAACAGAATCGCCTGACATTGAAGAAATCAATGATGAGGTCAAGAAACTGATGATGGATAGTGATGTCGAGAAGAAGTCAGGGATTTGGGAATATGTGTTGTCAAATGATGAAAGTGTATTGAACATTCGCACGTTTGATGACAATACAAAACGAGAAGTGTATGAACGTCAGCATCATAAATGTCCGTATTGTGTACAGGAAGGGAATGACAAGGAATATAAAATTGAAGAGATGGAAGCAGACCATATAACGCCGTGGTCGCAGGGTGGAAAGACGACAACAGAAAATTGTCAGATGTTGTGTAAGAAACACAATCGAAAGAAGAGCGACAAGTAAAGAAAAAGATATAGGCGGGTGATAGAGATATTGCTCGTCTATTTTTTACTATAACATGAAAAAGAAAAGGAGTCAAGGAAATGATAAAAGTAGGAGATATTCTCAAAGAGAAGGAAGATAGTGAACGATTAAGCATTATCACGAAGATTAAGAACGATGATAGTTTGATAGAAGTTCACATGATAGCTGAAGATGGAGAAGTTCGTATAATCACATATCTTGATGAAGACACCATGCAAGAAAGTATTGGCAGCAAGATTGTATCAGAAAACCAAAATGATACAGATTGGTTGTCGCGTATTGTTAATGTGTTCACAAAAGGTGAGCGAACATTGCAATCCATATAACGAAAAAGAGGAGTAAAGAAAATGGGGCAGCGTTTAATTGTAGAGTTTCGGTATGATGGCGAAACGATATTCGGATTGTACCAGCATTGGTCGGCATATACGCAATCCGCATTTGAAACATTATATTCCTTGATACAGTGTGATAATGATTTAGGAACGGGTGGACATTGGAAGAAGCCGACCAGTTATAAAGAAGCAGTGTTGCAAGCAATGGAGATGGCTAGCAACATTCAAGGGGTTGTATGGGACAATTATAATCCCGCAATGAAAGATAAAGATGACGAATCGTTTGGTTGGTCGTATGTTAGAAAAACATTTACGGGAGATGACGACCAATCAAAAGCAATCAGAGCGTTATCAGAGAAATTTTCAAACGTAGGCGACCGTTCAACAGGGTTGGTTATGATTGGAAAAGAGGCTGAAAATTGTCTTGATTTAGGTGAATATAGTATTGCTATTAACCTTGACGATCAAGATATTCAGTTTGATGTTTTTAACTTTTTTGAGGGTCTTGCGGAATATGTTGATTGCTACGGTGGAGAAGCAGACAAGCCTTCAAATTTAGTGTTGCCCCAAAATGTTTATCTTGACAATTTTAAATATGATGATATAGATTGTATATCACCAGTTATTGACAAGATGGCAGAAGGGTATCAGTTTTATGTGCCAAGTATAGGTTATGATAAAGATGTGATATTTGGCGCAATCGCTTAACAAACTAAATGGGAGTAAAAGCTATGGAAGTAAAAACGTCTGATGTGAGAATGGAAAGCAATGAACAGTTGCAGGGAAAATCGTTCACGATTGCAACTAATGCGAAAGCTTTTGAAATCTTGACAAGCACGTTGTACAGTAATGTTCCGTCGTCGATTGTTCGTGAACTGATTTCCAATGGTTATGATGGACATGTCCGTGCTGGCAATGTGTTGAAAGAAATTGATGTGCATTGTCCGACTGTGTTTGAACCGACATTTGAAGTACGGGATTACGGTTGTTCTATGGACGAAGAAACAATGATGAATGTATATACGACATTCTTTTCGTCAACAAAGAATGGTGGCAATTCCGAAGTAGGTGGTTTTGGTTTAGGTTGTAAATTGCCGTTTGCATATACGGATATGTTCACAATTACAACGTATCTGAATGGTAAACGTCAAGACTATATCGCCAGTAAAGAAAATGGTGTCCCGACATTAAACAAAATGGGAGATGCTGAAGATACTGACGAACCCAACGGCGTTAAAGTGTGTGTTCCTGTGCAGGAAGATGACATGGAGAGTTTTGAAGATGCAGTGGAATATATGATTAAGTATTCTACTTTTCCGATTAAGTCTAATCTTGAATGTCAACCCGCAAAGGAATATGACTGTGCAGGAATTTTTAGCTATCATAATTATGGCAATGCAGGTAAAAAGGAAAAAAAGCAGATCATTCGTGTAGGAGGTGTACCGTACAGACTGAACTGTAAAGAAATGGCGGCTGGGTTCAACATGTGGGATAATGTAAAGTATTATAAAGCGCAACAGTCGTATGATAGTAATCGACTGTTGTTGCATAAAGCTTTATGTGAAGTTGAACGTTATAACTCGTTTGATTTGCCGATTGAAAAACTTTTCGACTATAACGGTTGTTTGGATTTTGAAATTGGCGAATTAGACATCACGGCATCAAGAGAGTCTTTGCAGTATTCTGTCAAGACAAAAATGGTGTTGTTCAAACGACTGGTTGAACTGCAGACGAAATTGTATGATTATCTGTACAAGAAGATTTCTGTATGGAATGACAACATGCAAACGTTGGACAAAGCTATCGACAAGTTCAAAGAGTTGTTGCAGTTCAATTACGGTAGTTTTGCGAGTGTTTCCAGAGCAATCCGTTTCAACTATAAGGTTGGTGGGTTTGAAAGCTATATTAACATCGACAGTTATGATCCGTCATTGTTATGCTACAGTGAGGAAATCGTCCAAAAGAATAGTTTGTTGGACGGGTTGGAAACGCCGAGGTGTCATACGTTAAATGCTGATACGAAACGTATTCAACATTCAATCAAAATGGCAACAATTTCTTTGACTAAAACGAGTGTTAAGCAAGACATCTACATTACCAATGCACCGTTGAAGTATAGCGGAATCAATGTGGACGAAAAGAAGATTGAAGAATTTGGCAGGTATAACGCCAATGAAGCAATCATTACGGTTGCACAACGTTCCGATGTACAGAAACAAGGTGAATTGTTGCAGAAACGTCTTGATGCGATTGCACCTAATATCTACAATGTTATAGTTGTGGATAAAAAGAATTGTGCAATCCCGAAAGCAACTCGACAAATCAGAAGAGTAAAAGATAGCAAAGAAGAAGTGGTTGACGAAAAACCGATGACGATTGCCGCTAAACAATTGATTGCAAGTATGCAACCGATTGTGGACTATTTTGGCAAGATTTATCTGTTCAAAGGAAACGGAGAAAATTATGCAAGAATTAAGAGTGCATTGTCAGCTCTTGATTTGGCTAAAGACTTCTTTGGAATTCCGAGTATGCAACCGATTCTTAATTGTTTTACTGTTCACGGTACGGCAAGAAAATTGGTTGAGAAAATAGCCGATGTTCCTGTCGTGTATTTTGAAGATGAGGATGATGCCAATGACAACATTGCAAAACATGAGTTAATCAAAAGACTGCAAAAACAGTTAACACAGCTTGACTTATTTGTTGGTCTGTCGAGAGATGTAAAAATCTTGATGAGAGGTTGCATCAAATACGGTGAAAAGTATGCTCAATGTGATACATTGAAACACATTTGCAAGGTGCAAGAGTTAGGCATTTGTTCAGTACCGTCGGTTGAGAAGTACGCTAAAGTAGATGCGAATGCAGCAGTGTTGACAGTATGCAAAAACTTTTTGTACCGTATGACTGAAGCACAGCGAAATTTGGTAATGGCTAATATCTTTTACCAAAATTCTTTCTATTATTCAGCCCCTGAATTTAATGATTTCTTAAGAAGTTTGGGGTTGACAATAGAGGAATAATTTGATAGAAAAGGGTGAGTTGAAAGATATTCACCCTTTTCTTTTTTAACAACAGAATTCAATGAAAGGACACGACGATGATTAAATACTTTATAACGCCGAATGTTCTGACGATGTTCATCAATGGCAAACAAATCTTTGTTCCGAGCAGCCATCTGAATTATGGAACAATGTGTAAAGTGTTAAAGGGGGGTTGTCAAGATGAAAAGGAAATCATGGCTTTAAATGACTTAAAGAATTGCATGTTGACAGAATTTCCAGATTTTGTTGAAGTTGCTGAAGATGGAAAATTGGTCTTAAAACATTGCCATGAAGTCAATATGGAAAAGTTCACAAAAGAAGCTTTACAATCGCAAAGAGATGGTAAAGATACGCAAGGTTTCTTTTGTTTGTTGATGAACATGAGTGAGAATAAAACGATTGGAGTTGCAGACTTTTTACAATGGTTAAAGAGTGGCAGCTGTCGATATACCATCAATGGTACAATCTTAAGCTACGGGTTTATTGATGATGGAGGTGTCTGTTTTTTGAAAGAAGCTGCAGATAAAAACACCAATGCAATTGTTGACATTAAACCGCAACTGCTTGAGATGTATGTTAATAAAGATAACAAATGGACGTGTGTTCACAAAATCAAAGATGGCAGCTTTACGGTAATGTGGCAAGGAGAAAATAAAAACTTGCCGAACATTGATTCCTTCAACGTGTTTAGTGGTGATGGGTTGCTGGATTGTTTCTAAAGAGGAGTGAAAATGCAATGGACGAAAAGACATTAAAAGAAATCGAACAACTCGACAATACGCAAGTGCTTGACGAGCTTGAAGATTTGAGAGTCAATAACCTTTATGATGACTTGCAAGAAATGTTGTATGCAATCTTTCCGTTGTATGCAATTGTGTACAATGAAATTGTGGAAAAGTTTCGCATCATCATTCCGTATGAAAATGATGGCATTGCTACCAATGCAAATGATGAATTGGTGTATCAGTTAGCCTTGCAAGATGATACAGGTTTTGTGCGAACGATGATGTGGAATTTAGATGACCCTGTTGACAATGCAGAGTTTGTCAGAGGTGGAAGAAAACCGTTATTGCAGATTGTAAAGAAATGCAATAATTTTCTTGAAGCTGTGAACGCGCTGGCTGAAATCCAGAAAGACGGTGATAAACTGTTAAAGGAGGTGTAGAGGTGAGAATGAAAACAGGTGAGTTGCTGGAACATATCAAACGCATTTTAAAAGATGCTAATGGTGAGTCTTTTGGTGGCTATACTTTTCATCTTGATAAAATCACCACTAAAGCAGATGAGTTAAGGAGTTTGTTTTCTGATGGTTTACAGTATGTATATGCTGTAGGCAAAAACATCAAAAACGAAGGTGGGGGAGATGAGGTTTATATAAAACAACGTGCATTGATCCGAATTGATCGAGATGTACTTGTTCGTATAGCCAAATTGACCAATAAAAATGTAAAGCTGCGAAAGATTGACGCTAAACAGCTTTACTATTATTTGGAGATGGCTGAAATAGGGGAAGCTGTCTTAAACAGTCTTTAAGGAAGTGTACCAATGACATGGAGCAGAGAAGAGATCATTTCAAACATGCAAAGGTTGTTTGTTGATAAGACTATTGATGTCATTGGCGATAAACAACCTTTTCAAATTCAAGTTGCAAAGTCAGGTGGAAGTTTTGATAAAAACAGCTTAAAGTCAAGTTGGAGTCGTGAGGGGAAGGATTATAAAATGTATGCTTTTTGCAGAACACCTTTTTCACACGGAAGCTTGACTTTAGTTTGTTTTGTCTTAACAAAGAAGCTCGCACGACAGTTATCAAATTATTCAACAGGTGATTTGATAGCTACATTTTCTAAGTTTGATAACACTGTTAATCATACAATGTATATCAGACTTGAATTGTTGTCAACAGGAAAACAGACATTAGTGGAGATATAACAATGAAAAATGAAATCACAATGAAGATGTGGATTTTCATATTGTCTATATGTGTATCATTCTTTTTGGGTTCGTTTGGTCAATACAAGAATCAATCGAAATACATAAAGATGATCGATAGCCAATTTGAAACAATGGAGAAGATGCAAGAGGTGAATAACAAGTGCGTGAAACAGGTTGCGGAGTGCGTTAACAAATTGAGGTGAAACATGTCAAAGAAATTGATTGACATCTTTTTAATTATATGTATAACATATATATTAAGATGGTGTTGGAACAAGTTTTCTAATACAGTGATAAACCCGAATGAAAAGGTCAAATACCCTGATGTGAAAGTTAAGATGGTTGGGAAACGGTTAATCAAGAATGATCGAATTGTTGATTGTGCTGTAGCCATGATGCTTCAAGGGTATGACGACCAAGAAGTAAGAATGTTTATCACAAAAGCATACAGGACAAAAACAGGTAAAGAGTTTTTGGATTGTTGTGCAAAGAGTTTTTACATTTACTAAACGAGGAGAAGAAAGATGAGAAATGCTGAAATGTTTAACGAAGAAAACGACTTTGCTTTGCAGAGTGCCAAAATGGATCAAGTGATTGAACAGGTTGGTTGCAAAGATAATGAAGTTGTAATTATCAAATCTGTTGATGATGCGCTGGAAGGAGATGCTGTCTTTATTTCTGATTTCAGTTGTTTGGGTAGTAGTGTAAAAGAGTTTGTTGACAATTTTGAACAGTTGGTTAAAAAAGGCAACACTGTTCATTTTGTCAGAGAACAGATAAGTTTGACGGATCAGTCCCAGATGGAAACTTTCTTGAAACAGTTGCAGTTTGCGGCAATGTTCGGAAGAAAACTTCGTAGTGCTGTTTCTTGCAACAATCTTGCTGTTGCCGCGAAAGTTGGACGATATGCAGGAAGACCGAAAGGTTCCAAAAATAAAACAAGCATCATTCAAGAAAAGGCAGATGAAATCGAATTCTGGTTGCAACAGGGCGAGTCTAAAAAGTGGATTGCAGAACAGTTGGGCATTTCGGTAGGTACGGTGTATAATTACATTCGTTCCAAAGAAGAAGCGTAATCATTTAAATAGGGGAAAGACAATGGTTGAATTTCACGGGACTGTAAAAGATTTCTTGAAGAACTATCCGAAAGAAAATCGTAAAGTTGGCGAGACGTATCGCATCATCAATTCTAAAGGAAGTAATGATTATCAATTCATTGATAACGTATCTGAAAAGAATTTCAAGAGAGTTGAAGTTAAAGACGCTGTCAATACTGAAATTGATGGTGCTGAAATGGAACGGCAAGAAGATGAAAGACGACTGTCTGAATTGAAAAAACTTGCTGAAAGAATTCTGTCATGCGCTGTAAAAGGAGATGAAGGCACACTGATAAATTTGTGTGAGGAAGTTAAAGATTGCACCAACATTACAGATTTGGTGTGCGAAGAAAATTGTGCTGAACTCAATTGTTTGTTTTGCAGACAGTTTTATGTTGACAACAGTGAAGTATATTGGGGGGTGCTTAACAAAAAAGGCATTGTTGATGACATTTGTTCTTTCCTTAACAATTTTGCAACAGTCATTAAACTTAATGCCAAATGTGTTGGAAGAGAAGAGCTTTTAGACAGGCTTCTTCAAGGAAGTGATGTCGGTGTGTTTGCACGGTTGCGTGAAGAGTGGCTTGAAAGTTGTCAATACGTTATGGAATGTTGCAAACAAAGTTGTGGGTTTGATTTGAGAGGGGTTCAACGATTGAACAACTTGATATACAACTTTAATGAAATTACAGATGGGTGGTTGTGTTGTCTGAAAGAAATCGTTGATGATTTTGCATGGTTTGGAGAAACCTTCAAAACATGTGAGGATTGTAAAAGCTATGATTATGATCCACGCCCGATTAATGTTGCCAAGAGCTTTGAAACTTTCAACGAATGTTTGTGCGCACTGTATTCAAGATATGGAGTCAGAGAATGACAAAAAAAGGAATCTTCCAAAATATAGGTGTTGCACCGTACATGGTGTTTCGCCTTAAAGATGAATACGACGAGGGGTACTATTACAATGGCTTTAATTGCCCATATCAGAAAGGGCATATCTATTGGGTAGTGTCTAATGTTGTACAGGAAAAGACAAGAGAGGTGGCATATTTCGTCAGCAAGTATCGAGGTGTGATGCAAGCACCGTCAACCAATTGTAAAGAGCGTCGATGGGTTGAAGATGTCTTGCTAAAGGAATATGATATGGTTTATCAAGGTATGTCATTGACAGATGCCATTGCTTTTGTCGAAAAACAAACAGATCAGGAAAGGATTGGAGAATGAAAACTTTTCATATACATGTAAAACAAACTGTCGAAGGATACTATATCATTCGTGCTGATACAGAAGAAGATGCAATTGATTTGGCACAAGGTTATATGGAGATGGGAGAACACCTTGACAAATCACAGGTTACAGATGGTGAGATTGTAGATGCGGAAGAGGTTGGAAAATTTTGCTGATTTGTTTGATTTTCTGATCAGCTCAACTACGGAAGAATTAAAAGAGGCCGGATTTAGCATGAGCTTTCAAAACGGCCTTTTTAATTTGTTCTATAAAGGTGGTGTATCCTGTTCATTTAAAGTTAACGACAACGACATTGAACGCGTTTATGTGACTTTACAAAATGATGCAAGAATACAAAACATTGAGATAAACGATAATGTCGATGATGAAATCATTCAGATCGTCTTGAGAAGATTCAATGAAATCATTATCCCTATTGGTGATCTCTGTTTAGAAGGAGTATGAAGATGGGTCAGTACTTTTTAGCGTATGTACGTGACAAGAACAAAAAAAGAGGAAAAACGTTTATCAGTAGTTGTGGTGGCCTGAAATTAACAGAACACTCATGGGTCGGAAATGACTTCATGCAAGGTGTTTGTAAAAAAATCCACAACAAACCTTCGTATGTATATTGGGTAGGAGATTACTTCGACCCGTCTGAAGATGAAGCTAAATCGGAAATGTCTTCTGATTGTGTCTCTGTTGATTTTGCTTCTTTATGGAGAAAGAAGAACGCCAAAGAGTTGCAAGATACTTTTGACATCAGCGATAAGTATTTAGTCAATCATGACTTGAAAGTATATGTTAACATGTGTGACTATATCGACATGTTGACATGTGGTAAAACGCATGATAAAGATTGGGTGCAACACCCGTTGTCGTTGTTAACGGCTATCAGCAATGGTAAAGGTGGCGGTGATTATGATGTTGAAGGACTGAACGCTGATTCGATCGGAGTATGGAAAGGTTGTTTGTTAGAAATTACAGACAACATTCCGAAAGACTACATTGATGTAACGGAAGATGTTTTGTTCGATGATGACATCTAAAAACTTCTATATAATCTGTGTTAACGATGTCGAAACATTTTGTGATAATGGCCGAATTTTAGGTGTATATAATTACAAAACAAGACAGTTAACACAGATTGTTAATCGCTTAAAAGATTCACAAAAGGTTCCTTTTCAAGAATGGCGTTCTTCAAAAGAAGACCTTTTAATATGAAAGGTAGGTAAGCAATGATTAAAGAAACGATCGTAAAAGATAATTTTGGCAAACAAGTACAGATTGGTGACATCATTGCTTTTGCTGAAACGTTTAAGTATAGAGGTGTCGAAAAATATGGCACAGCAATGGCAACGGCAGTAGTAATGGAGATCACCAATAAAGCTTTAAAGATTGCACCGTTGACATTCACTAAAGATGAATACTATAACATTAAAGAACGAAATGGCATTGCTGTTTATTCAAAAGGTGATCGGTATTTATCTACAGGAAAAAAGACATTGGAACATCGCTACAATGCCTTTTATATTATTGGTCATGGTGATGGGGCGGTTGTTTTATCAACAATGTAGGAATAGAGACGATGATGAGCGTTACTTCATATGACAAAACAAGATTTAATCAATTGAGAGATTGGTTAAAAGGTCAGTCAATTCCTGAACATGACGATTGGATCATTACTACTGTATTGTCTAATGAACCGTATGTTGAAAATACAATGTCTGATGAAGATTGGTTTGTCATCGTCTTCGCACCTAATGATAAAGAAAATGATTTTGGTATGTTCCAGATTAATTTCTTAAGACAACTGTTCGAGTCTACCATAGATTTTAAGAAATGTCAATTGGTAATGAATCGTGATAAATCTGGTCTTCGCATCGAACCTATTAATGTTGGGCAAAAAGCATTAAAAGACCTTTAAAAGTTATCTTGACTTTTTATAATTATATATGATAATTATTTAATTATAGTTATCATAGGAGGTGTTGGTATGTCTAAAAGAATAATCAATTGGAAAAAGGTTCGTAGAGAAGTGATTGATAAACTTTACGGCATACAGACAGATGACGGCAGTTATGAGTATCAAGGTGTTTGTGTAGATTCAGAAACTTTAGAGTTTCATAATTGTGATGACAACAGGGTTATGAAGTATTATCAATTTTATAGTACTTTTAAGAATTTAAACAAACATGACGTATATGGCGCTGGATTATTTATACCTAAAGAGATTATTGACAATGAGGAGTTGTCTATAGTTCCTGTATCACATTTTGAACTTCAAGCCATTAACAATGGTGTATTTCTGTTAAAGAAACGCAGCATAGGTGATGTTGTTCTTCATGAGATTTAAGAAGGAGGAGAAGAAAAATGTTCATTTCTAATGTACCTTTAAAGGAAAATAAACGCTTCAATAGATACATTAACAACCTTGATAAAGTGTTTAGTGGGTTGAAAGTCATTGACAAGAATGATGACAAACTGAAGTACCTTTTTGTTCAATATAATGCTGATGAAGCTTTTGCACATAACATTGTATATCATAACCCTTCACATTATGAATTCAAATGTATTTTCATGCGTGAGTATGGTGATTGTAAATGTTATAATGTGTTGATTGAAATTGGTCTACTGAATCGCATTAGAAAAGTAAAGAAGAAATCTTTACAAATCATTGTAGACCAATCAACGGGAAATTTGATAGCTGAAGAAAAAGCTTTAGGTCAATTTGTATTGGAGTCATTATGATGAGTACAGAAGTAAATGTCAAGACAACAAAGTTCCAAAAGTTACGTGAAGCTTTAATTGGAAAACAGGTGTTAGATACTATTGTTCAAGATGTATCTGAAAGATGTTATTTTCAAGAGTTTTATGAAATCAATAAAACATATCTTGAATTGGAAATCTGTCCTAAACATCGTAACAATTGGGAAATGTATGGTTGGCATGTATACATGGACAAAGAACTTTACAAACGACCTAAATTGTTCCCGTTGTTGGAATTTGTTGTTTGTGATGATCCGTTAAATCCAAACGGAAAGTGGTTGGAAATTGTCGTGCCTAATATAGGAGAAACCACCTTAAATAAAATTTAGGTTGACAATTTCTTTTGTCATGATATAGTAACTTTAACAAACCTAATGAAGGAGTAAGAGATATGACTGAACAGAAAACCTATACCACATCTGAATTGATGTTTTCGGTTGTTGACAATTTGGAAAAACAGATTAGCACAATCAATCTGATCATTGGTGTCCTTAAGGAAACAGCTGAAGAAATGAAATCTAATGAAGAAGCAAGTGTGTGCGGTGTCAAACGTGAACAGTTTGAAGAGATTGCTAAACTGATTCACATGAATAATAAAATGCGTAATGCATTGAATAACATTGCACATGGGGAAATGACAGTTAAACCGTATGGCACTGTCTATATGGGGCGAGAGGAAGAAGTCACCTTGCAACAGTATGCTGAAGAAGCATTAAAGGAAGATTGAACATGAAGAATTGGGTCGGGTATAAAGGTCGATTGAAAAGTCTTTTATTGGCACTGAATGAAATCATATATAGGCAATATGAGATTAACCTTTATGATATCGATAATATTATCCGATCCAATAAACATTTCACGGACCAGTTGAAGAACAAAGAAACTATTGTAATGGTTTTGATTGATTTCAAGGATAAAAACGGTTTGTTTATGTCACAATGGTTTGACATTGATAAATATCTTTTAAGAAAGTATAAAACCTTTACTGCTGGAATGATTGATGTGCTATTTACAGAAGAAACCAATACAATCACTGAAAAGCGTATTGGTGAACAAACGTTATGTGGCATCTGACTGAAGGAGATAGACAATGGGAAAAACAACCTTTTGTACATGCAACTTTAAGAAACCATATGTTGTACAGACAGAAGATGGTAAATGGTGTGTGTATTGTCAGGATTGTGGTAAAGAAGTTTCTTCGGATAATAAAGAAGAAGCAATGACAAAATGGGCTGAACAGTATGGAATGAACCTGTGCTTTTGTTGTGAATCAAGTAAAGTGTTGCCGAAGAATATCAATACAGCTGAATGTAATTTATCCGTTGATGAGATTAAACAAAAAGCTGATGTTGATTGCACAATGAAACCGTGTGTCTATACAATGTCACCCCTTTACTTGAGAGAATTCATTCGTTCAGCGGATCATGAAAGAGTGTTGAATAATTGGGGATTTGTTTTCGTAAAAAACGATGGCAAAAAGACATTGGTCAATACAGAGAAGTTAAAAGAAATTATTGATGACCCATATACAAATGTTTTGGATATGCCGGTACCTGTCATTTTGTCAGAAGCGTTTAATAAGAACAACGTTTAAAGATTGAAAGGAAGGTGTGTTATGACATTTTTTGAAATGTTAAAGAACATCTACAAAGATCAAAAAGCTAATCGTAACATTGGCAACTATTGTCGTATGAAAGATGGTGAACAACGTATTCTAGGTTCAGTAATATGTCATTCACCTCAACCTCATTTGACTGAATTTGAAGTCTTCGGTGTAAAAGCTGATACAAAATATGATGTTGGTCATATTGATTGCACGAAGTATTTCAGTCATGACGCTATTACATTTAGAGACATAATGGCTACTGATTGGGAGAAAATGTCAGATGATGATGTTCAAGAAATACTTGATGAACGTTTAGAAGAAGAAGAAAGGCAAGAACAGGAACTTGATGTGCTTGACTTCGAAGAGAGTCTTGCTAATAAATATACGCCAATCTTGTAAGCTATCACAAAATTTTTATATACAGAAAGAAGAAATATGTCTTTACATGTTTCTTCTTTTTTGTTATAGTATATATAATTGAAGAGGAGAGTGTTAATGTGAAAAGGTAAATGACAAACTCGAAACAAAATGGAAGCTATCAACTTCCCTAAATTAATCTACTATCAAAAAGGAACAAAACAATGAAGAAACTGAAGATTAAGATTAAAAAGGTTAAATTGTTTTAGTCTTGAAACAATCGTCGACTAAAAGGAGTAAAGATATGATTACGTTTAAAGGTTCACAAAAGGCTTTCTTTAAGGCCTATCCTAAAGACAAGAGAAGTCTTGATGAAGTGTATTGTTTGGTTTCCTATAACATCATCACTAAACAGGAAACTAAAACATGTTATCAGTTTATTGGTTCATTGGGTGAAAAGAACTTTAAGAAAGTTGAAACACCTAAAGATATTACTGAAACTGTTACTGTTGATACAAAAAATACGAATGATACAAACGTATCTGATGTACAAAATGAAGATGATTTAGATTTTGCTAATCCTGATGGTGACGTTGTTGAAGAAAAGAAATGTGACGTTAAGGCGAAGGCTGAAGAAGCAACTGAAGTCAGTGAAGTAAAGGCGGAAGAAAAGACTGAAGTTGTTAAAGAAAAAAAGTCGAAAAAGAAAACCGTCGCTGTTAAAAGGGAGGAATTGCTGGAAGCGTTTCAAGCATTAACAGGTTTTATGGGTTGTCAAATTGATAACTATAATCCTGTTGACATGTTTGCTCTTCAATGTGTTTGTAACGAATTTAATACATGCGACTTTTCTACTGAAGCTGTAGTGTATGTTGACTTGTTCAAGTACTTTCTTAATAAGTATCCGACACTTGCTAAATACATTCAGACATGTATTGATGTTATTGAAGATGTCTACAATGATATCGTGAAAAATAAACAAGCTTTAGTGGAAGAAGCTAGATGGTTCTATGGAGACTGCGGGTTAACAAAAGAACAAAACAAAAAGAAGCGAAAAAGAAAGCAGCTGTAAGAGTTCGTAAACGGTAACTTTGAAAGCAATGGTTAAAAAGTTTTTTCTCTAATTTTATGCGAGAATTAAATTTAATAAACCATTGCTTTTTTGAGATAAAGCTGTGCCCTCTACAATATATACTCTTAGATCATATATATATATGATCATATCATAATATGCGACCAGACAAGGTCGCATGACAGGGGGAACGTATTTCCCCCTGAAACCCTCTTTTACAGGAGGGGGCAGTAAGCCCCCTTCCATCCCCCGAAAGATCTGTCTTAATGGATTTTCCATTTCCTGATTTCATCAGTCAATGTCAAACCATTGTGATAGATCATTTAAGTTTGTAAAGAAATCTTTATTTAGGATCTGTTTAAGGATCTTTTCTTAAAGTCCTCAACATAGTCTAGCATTAAAGAAATTTTGAGAAAAAGGTTTCAAAGTAAAAGGACTAAAAGGAAGAGAATAAAAGGTCTTGATGAAAAGGTTTCATATAAGTTTTTCATTTGCTTTTTGTTGTTTATGTTTTGTTCTGTTAAAAAAAACTACTTGACAACAATCTGTAAATGATATAGCTTGAATTGTAGATTACTAATGAAAGGAAAACGGTATGAACATTGGAAAACGTTTAGAAGATATCTTTGAAGAAATTATAAGAATTGTAAGAGGTTATGATATCACCAAGAAGTTTCAAAGTAATAACAGATTGCTGAAACAGGTAAATGATTATATTACAAAATTGACTGACAGTGAAGAATGGACACCTGAAAAAAGAAACCATTTGTTTGATTATCTGATTTCTCAAGCTTCCTGTCAAAAACATGCAATGGATTTGTTTGATGAAAAGGATATGGCTGTTTTCTATTATCAGGTTCAATGCATGTTGGCTACTGTAAAATGTGATTATATCACCAAATGAAAAATATGTTGACAACGTTTCTTTTTATTGCTATAGTATATTTCTCAAATGAAGCAAGAGGAGAATGGAATTCATTACAATCTGAATTATTCTTTGCAGGGTGTTCAGATGAATGTGTGGAGAGTAGTGAAGCTGTTGATGATATAGTAAATGTCAAGGACTATTGTGAATGTGTTTGTCATACAATATTGCATACAACAGATTCCTATGAGCAAGCAAATGAATTTGTAATGAATTCATTGAATGGTGAATATGATGAACGTAAAGTGTTTGATAAAATCATGTACCAATGTTTTACGGTTAATCGAAAGAAAGGGTTGAGATAATGTTTGAGTGTGAAACGGATCATGAATTTAATGAATATGTAAAGTTTTTATGTAAGTTCAGTGCTACTTGCATCACGTTAAGTGTCATTGTATCAGCTTGCATTTACTATATGTAATTGGTGTCCTATGAAATATTTGTTGTCTATCATTGTTGCGATTGGTGTGTTGACCGGTTGTGTGGCATATTATGATCGGTCTGAAATTCAAATTACATATGAACAGAACGGAAAGGATTGTGTTTATACTGAACGTGGGTATGCTATCACATATGACAGTCGTTCATTGGTAAATAATGATACTATCACATATGCAAATACTTCATGTGATGTAATCATTACAAGTGAATTAAAAAACGCAACAAACAAAATTGGGTTGTCGCGTCGTAGAGATAGTGCTGACGTAGCTAATAACAGACGTACATATTCAATGTATTGAACATGAGTAAGCACAATCTTTGAAGAATATCACAATGGCATATAAACACAATCTTTATCAATATATGTCATCAGTATATTCATTCATTGCGTTTGCGATGTTGTTTATGACTATAGGAACTTTAATTATATTGTTCCTATAAATTGAAAAAGAAAGGAAGAACTAAATGTTTTTTAAAAGTAAAGATAAAGAAGCCAGTCAGATCAAGATGTTTGAAGAAAAATTGCCGATCATTAAAGATATGGAAAGTGTTCGCGGCAAGGACTTCAAAATTGCCATGCATTATATTGGTATGCCAATTGATTTTTGTTACATGGGTGTTTTTGTAAAAACAGGTGGCATTGAAGGTGTTCGTCAATTCATTGAGAAACTTGATGAATATATTAAGTCTTCTGATGATGTAAAAACTTTGGTTCACTTGAATGAAAAAGATAACAATCTGTTGGGAATGATGGATCGTCACGAAGAACAGACTTCGAATATCAAAACTAAAAGGATGTTGAACATTGTCGAACCATCTGAATTCAATAGTGTTAAGAAGATGCTGAAAACCCGTAATAAAGAATGGGACACTATGCACGATTTGCATTTGGAGTTTTTGAACAGCATTGATGACTATCAGATTAAATGTCGTAGAAAGATGTATGAAATCTTTGAAGAAGCTGTAGCTGTGTAATTTAAATGGCCGTAGAATGATGTTTAACAAATCTTGTGAGGAATCTTGCATGAATTCGTTGACGTCACTCTACGGTCTTTATTTTGTCTTTATGGAAAGGTTTGGCAAATGAAGAAGTTGTTGTTGAGTGTAATGGTTGCTATGATATGCCTAGTAACTGATGCATATGCACAACGTGGTTGTTGTAGCTATCATGGTGGTGTAAATAGTTGCACTATTAGTGGTCGTGTCAGATGTAATGACGGTACATTGTCACCGAGTTGCACATGTCGATAAAAACCGGTTTGATTGTGTGTTTCATATTGTCAACAACTTCTTGCAGTTGCATTAAAAGTGTTTATGATATGCATGTGAACAGTGTATATGAGCTGATTTATCAGCGTTATTGAAAGGGTTAATTATGTATTTGGTTAATTTTTGGTTGAAGATGTTTGATTTTAAAAGCAACATCGGTGTTTTTGAATTCTGGATTCCTCTTATCTTTTATCATTTCGCTTTTTATGCAATTGGTTTCTTGCCTGAAACTTTAATGACGATTGCTATATATATCTATTTTGGCGGTTATTTGATTGCCTTGATTTCTTCTGGTGTTCGTAGATTGCACGACCTTAACTTCTCTGGTTTGTGGATGATTGCATTTTTCATTCCCGGATTGAATGCTATTTTAGCGATAATGTTGTTGTTACCGTCAGATTTCATGGGCGCTATTGTTGATGCTGGTTCGACTAAACCAAAAGAATAACAATAAAGGTAGATAAAAATGAGCAGAAATGAATGGGGCGTTGTAGCTATTGTAATCTTTTGTGTTTTGCAACATTATAATAGTCAAATGGCTATGATTTTCTTTGTATCTTTCGTTGTAAGTTTCTTAACTAATATGAACAATCAAAAAGATACAAATGAAGAAAATAACAATGATGAAGAAAAGATGATTGACAAAAAAGAATAATTATAGTAGTTTATTGTTTTAGTGGTTAATCAATCTGTTATAACTAAATGTCATGAGAGGGATTTTATAATGATAATGAGACATTTGAGTTTCTTTTCTAATCTGTGTATTCTTTTCGTTGTCATTTTGACAGTTCACACTTTAGGGGTTAAAGCAAACTGGACAATTGCATTGTTCTATTTTTCTTCTGTTCTGTTTTTGCTGATGTTCATTGAAGGTGAAATGTCTGAAAAGAAAGAAGAAGAATATAAACGTTTACTGAAGGAAAATAATATTGCTTTTTATGATGAAGATGAAGAAGCAATGAAATCCTTAAAAGAAACCGCTGAACAGTTGAAGAAAACACTGAAAAAGAAAAAAGAGATGAAAGCTGAAGCTACTGTTGAAGATAATACTAAAAGCATGTCTGAAGTAGAAAAAGACATTTCGTCTGAACAGTAATCTCTCGTAAACAGTTTCATATACAAAAGCAAGAGTTTGAAATATAACCCTTGCTTTTATTTTTATTTAATGATATAGTATTTGTATTAGAAATAAAGGAGTTGAAATGTTTAAAGACTTTAAAGACTTAATGCATCTACCTGGTTATATTGTAGATGTACTTAATAGAAAATGTGGTAACCTCATCCATAAAGAATATATTGTATCCTTTCAATCTTTGTGTGAAATTCAAGATGATTATATCCTAGCGACATTTACTTTTCCTGATCAAAATAAATTTCTTTATTATGTTTATATTGATAAAGATATACTTGATATGTCAATTGATGTCTTGAATAGTGAGCACATTCAGTTCAAATATGAACAAAAAGGAAAAGACAGATACTTGCATTTTATTGATATTGGTAACAATACATTGAGAAGGATTTAATTTTATGATATATAATAAAAGGTTGATTGATGTTTTAAACAAATATATCATATCTCAAATAAGTGATAAACCGGCGCATTTCATTGATGGGTTCCATGAAAAAGATGATGGCTCCATTCAACTATTGTATCAATATAACGATGGTTCAGATTATTTTTATGTTGTAAATGTTAATCCGGAGATTTTTAATATACCCCCGTCAGCATTAGATAATGATTGTCATCAGTTGACATATGATGAAAAAACATATACTATAACTATAAAAGAAGTTGGTGATGCTGTTTTGAATAATGTGTAGCCAAAATTAATGTATGAAAGGTAGCTGTAACGATGTCTATTTCGAGTTGGTTAGAAGCTATGACAGTGAAAGCGGCCTATTTAATCGAGCGTGAAAATGTCCGCTTTGTTGGATGGACTAATTCAAGTACAAACAAATATTGTCGGCTATATTATCAATATGGACAATTTGAAACCTTTGATTATATTTTGGCGGATCCTTTAATAGCAAACCTTTCTGTTGAACAAATACTCAATGATGGCATTGTCTTTAAATTAATAAACTGTAAAGGTAACTTTCTTACTATTGAAGATATTGGTAAAAAAGTTTTGGGGAATATTTAGATAGGAAGTTGATGACTATGCGTATTGGTAATTTAGAAAGATTGTATATCTTAAATAAAAAAGCTTCCAATCTGATTCTTGATGATTGCAATGTTCATTTCGAAACTATCATGAACTATGATATTGACTTTTGGGGTATTGCTTTTTCATATACAAAATATAACCATAAATATTCTGATACTATTTATCTTGATAAAGATATCATGAATGTTCCTGTTGATGTTTTGGTAAGTGATTCAACTACCTTTAAATTCGAAAATAATTATTTAAAGCTGTCTGATATAGGTAAAGAAACCCTTAACAATATTTGACACACATTTTTACAACAACTCAACTAAAAGTTGCTGTTCTATAGCATATACATTTTCGCCATTTTGGCATTTTTGATTTCAACAATAGGTTGTATATAAACACACTGAATCAAGTGACATTTATGTTTTAGTGTCACTTGATTTGTTTTATCAAATTTTATTCACCGATTTTTCTTACAGGAACATCTAGACCTTGTTTCAAGGAAACAAGAAGGTAGTTTAAATTACCTTTAGTTAAATTGATGTCAGGCCAAATATCATATTCCTTTAACGGATAGTAGTTATGCAATGAAACCCATTTGTCAATTTTCTTGATGAATGTTGAGATTTGGAAAATGTCACGACACTCTTCTGTTAAACGGTCACCAGCATATTCAATCTTTTTCCATTCACTGATTACCTGTTCTTTTGTCTTCGTTAAAACATGTTTAGGAATCGTTACAATGACTTTATCATCACCGTCAGGAATATGTTCAGGTTTTTCATCAGCAATAATTGTAGCGTCTTTATTTTCATTTGTAGACGGTGTTGATTGAACTTTTTGCAATGTACTGTTTGTAGGAACTGTATCCGCAACTTTTGTCGTATGTGTCACAATATCATTCGTAATTGTTTCTGTGACTTTGCCTAATTTTAACGCTCTATATTCATCCCATCTTTTCTTTACTGCTGCACGGGCTTTATTGCTTTTATCCACTTGCTTCTGATTCTGTTTATCAAGCATATATTTGATGACTACCCACGCTTTGCAATCTTCAACATTATATTCAGGATAAAAAAGAATTCCCTTCATAACTTCTGTCTGTTTTTCAGGCGGTAGTGTTGAGATGATATCTTTAAATTCAGGCTCAATTACGACTTTAAACATAAACGAATAGTCTCCTATATAGTTTAAATCTATTTAGATGCCTTCATATTATCCCTGTATTTCATTGTTGTCAATATCCATTTTTGTATTTGTATCACTTTTTTATTGTCTAACAAATCATTGTTTGTTTACATCAGATACGTTTCATACATATGTATAAGTCGTATGGCTTCTAGATTTTCTATATAAGGTTTATGTAGTTAAAGATAGTTTGTATAACTATTGTAAACATTCTACATATTCTACATTCTATACATTTTTTACGTTTGTATGTTTTGTATATAATGTACCCATTTTAAAGCTTTATACAACGAAAAATCTTGACAATACGTTGTTTATGTAATAAAGTAATATTTGTAAACTAATGGAAAGGAATAAGAATGCCTATTTGTTATGTATGTGAATCAAGTCTAGCATTGCCGACAGGTGTGGCTACTGAAGAATGCAATTTATCTATCCGTGAAGTTATCAATGAAGCTAAAGAAGTTGTAGTGACAGGAAAATATGTTTATACGATGTCACCATTCTTTCTTCAATCGTTGATTTTGTTTGCAGATAAAGAGGGTGTTTTGAATAATTGGAAATTTATATTATTGCATAACAATGGTACTAAAGAAGATAAAACTGAACATCGTGAAGAGTTGTTTGAAATGATGTCATCACCTTTAGATGAACTGTTTATGGTAACATATAAAGATGACCAAAACATATAAAACAATCATTAACACTATTGTCAAGAAGATGAAAGGTTACGAATGGAAAGTTCGTGATACTGATGATTATAGTTTAAAGTTGTCTGGTAGTGTACAATCATTCGATATCATCGGTCCTATTATAAAGGTGTGGTGTTGTATTGTATATACATACAATAATCAACATGAACGAATCTATCAGCCTTTATCTTTTGAAAGACAATGGTTGACTATTAAAGATATTGAGAATTATTCTTTTAAGATTGAAGGCTATAACTTTGTTTTAGAAGATATTGGTAACAGTATATTGACCAATCTATAAAGAGAAAATCGAACTATGATGTATACCCATCAAACCAAAAAATTGAGTAATTTAAAAGGTTCACCGAATAATCGTGCAGTATCTTGTGTTGGGTTTATCTTGAATAGATATGACAGACGACGTTTGAATAAACTGATAAATATCTTTGGCAATAAACTAATTAGTGTCAAAAATGCTCTTTGCAGTCGAAACTTTTACATTGAAAAATGTATTCGCATATCATACTTTGAATATGATTCTGAATATGTAGCAACCTTTAAGTGTACAGATAAAATAGTTTTGCAAGTCATTATCAAGGAAAATTTATTTAATGACTTGTTGAAATATAGAAATGATTGTATTGATTTTGACATGTGTGATTATGACTTGTTTTATGTTAAGACTTTAGATATTGGCAATATGACATTGAAAGATATTTAATCAACAGCTATATAGGAAAGTTTATCATGTCTACTTTAATTGTAGCCAATAAAATCATTAAGAATGTCGCTATAGTGAATAAACAAAAGAATAAGTTGTCTATCCGTATGCCAACAAAAGATTCAAATTATTTTAAACACGATTTACAATGTGTTAATATGAATGATAAAGCATTGTATGATGCATACAAAAGAAGTTGTGCATGTACATTGTATATTGATGATAAGGCTTTTCCTAATTGCATTGCTACGAACATTAGAAAGTCTAGATTAATTGGGCAACGTATTGTTACATTTGTGGTAGAGAATGATCTGTGACAATGGTTATTTTATCGATGCATTTTAAAATTATGCATTAAATGTTTTATAAACAAGTTATCCCCGCATCTTTTGTTATAACTTTAATGACATTGTAATCATCATCAGAAACTATTTGTATATCTGTTTTTTTTAATGCTATCAAGTTTTTCTAATATATAATCACTGATAAACAAGTATTGTATCGAGTTGTTCACTTTATCATTTTGCAATGAATAGCATGAGCATTGAATAGGTGTAAAACCAATTATTTTTTCTTTTATATAACGATCGTCTTTTTTGCGCAACAACACTGATTCAATAAAGAAATGAATATGATGTTTGAAATGCTGAATTGTGGCATCAATATCAAATTGCATACCTTTTAATAAATCTGTGATAAGAATATCTGTATGATTTGGGCGAAGAATTGTCATGTGTGATTACTGTTAAACGTTGCTTTTGATGTAGCTACTATAATCCAAACATATTCAAATTGTCAATGTTTTTATATATTGACAAATGTCGTCTTTTATTATAGTATTGCTAATAAACTTAATAGGGTGAGTGATATGCTTGATGATACAGATGAATTGAATGCTTTTGCTGATAAGCTAGCAAAACATTTATCAACTATTAAAGAAAACGGAGTATCTGAATTTGAAGTCCTTCAATATGAAAAGGATAAAAGTTTTTTAGTATTAACAAAAATACTGGACAATATTGTTTAGTCAGTACATCACGTGAAATTTATATCCCTGAAACAACTTTTTGTGAATTGAATATTGATGATTTTGATATGTTGTATAAATATCAAGACAATCTGAATGAATTAGATATTTATATTTATATGAATGATGCTACTATCAAAATTCGTGATATTGGTGAAACAACATTGAATAAACTTTAAATGTTTTCAAGACATACGGTACCAATGTCTTTTTCTTTTACTACATATACATTTATTTGTTTATTGAATTCAAGTTTAACTTGACCTCGCTTTAATTTAGAAACATGTGACAACAATTTATTGTCAATATGAATTACATCAGTTAAATATATTGGTTCATCCATATCAGTAAACGATACGACATTTAAAAGAATCGGTGTCATATGCTCATCTAATATATAGCTATTACTGTTGTCAAACTGTATTGTGGCTTTTTTAATATAAAACCTTTGCTTAAGATATTGACCACCTTGTAGTTTTAATATCTCATCAGTGTATGAGATACCTTGCAACAAATTTGTAAGCGTTGTATTTATATCATTATTATTATTATTATTATTATTATTAATCATAAACAAACCTTAACCATTTATCTGCTATTAGAAGATAGCAACTGTATCGTTTTCTGTCAACACAAAGTTATTGATTGACAATTCTCTCATGATATAGTAATTTAAAATTTAATGAAGATTCTTAAGGAAATGATTATGCAACCTTTAGGTTTTATGGAATTATCTAAAAAGCAAATTAAGTTATTGATTAGCAAATTGGATAAAGTTACTTTTCAGTGTGGTGATGATAGTTACAAATATGTTTGTCCACGTCCATGTTGCATTTTTGACACTGTAGAAGTAGTTAAAGATGATGACGATATTGTATGGTACTATATTGAAGTGAAAGCATTCTCTACCGTTAACAACTATATCTCTTTTAAAGGTTGTTGGATTAAACAAAAAGAATTCGAATATTTTCTAAAACATAAAATGAGTTTTCATATTGATAATTGCGATAAATTAGTTTTAGAAGATATTGGACAAACCACTTTAAACAATATTTGATTATAACGAATTTATTGTCTGTCAACACAAACACTGTATTGACAATAATCATTTTATGGTATACTATATACATATAAGTTATGAAAGAGAGGTTGGATGAGATGACAAATTGAGATGACAAATCAGTTGGCATTCACAGGTGCTTTTAAGTTATCAAAAGATAATAAAAGGTGTTTAATGAAAAAGTTGAACGGTATTATTGTTGACGATAACATTGTCAGATGTGAGCGCTTGCGTGATATGGAAACTCAAGTCTATACATATGAAGATAATAATAGCAACGAGTTTTATGATGTAGGTATTGCTGTAAATGGTTTAGATAATGTCTCTTTAGGTTTTAACTATTTACGAATGCCAGCAGAAGTTTTTAAAGCTGTTTTAAACAGAAATGTAAAGTTTCGTGTTAATAAAGATTGGACCGTTGATATTGAAGATATTGGTCTTGCTGTTTTGAACGAGATTTAACCATGCAATATGATAGTAAGTTGACCAAAAAAGAACGTGTTTGCATTGCAAAAAACATTCGCGGTTTAAAGTTCAGTGAAAGCTATTTTGATTACCAAGAAGGATGTGAACGTGATGTTGTATACAGTCTTGATAACATTACTGAAAAAAGTATTGGTACATCATATCAACCACCGTTTACAGATGATGATTGTGTAATGTTTGATGTGACTTGTGAAGTTGTTGGTGATGACAAACAGTTTCGTCGAATCTCTGTATTTGCTGAACCTGATTTGTTTGATAGAATGAAAAAGAAAGAAGTGTATGTAACAATCAATGGATATGTGTTTTATGAATGTGACATTGGTAATAAAGTATTGAACGATGTCTAAAATATGTTTCAAAAAGCTGTATGATCAGGAACCTGATTCAACCGGTATTGTACATACTAAAAGCTTTATAGGTAATCGTTTTGATAGACGAAGAATGAAGAAGCTTAAGAAGTATCTTTTATCATCTACGTTCAACACAAAATTTCTTTCTAATTTTAAACCAGACAATGTTTTTGGTATAATGTATGATAAAATTGACAACATATTTCTATTGGGCTTTGAGAAAGATGATGTATATTTCTTTTTAATGATTAAAAAAGATTTGTATGATGCCTTTCTTAATTGTAATGAAAAAGATTTATATATTGATTTTAATGGGGAAAATTTTATTTTAAATGTACATTCTATTGGGAGTGTGTGTATGAATGACATCTAAAGTAAAACATATATCATTTGAGCAAAAAGTAAAATGGTTACGTAATTTCTTTTGTGAAAAAACATTTATCATATTTAATACTATTAACAACACATATGAAACGGTTGTATGCACAAAGCTTGATAGCATTGTTAATACTGAAAAAGATTATGTGGCAATATATGATAGCAATAATAATCCATATTCTTTTTGGCACATTCATGTTGATGTTGATACTTTTAATATGATAATGTCAATTGACAATAATAGGTTTAAGGTTAAGTTTGCAGGTCGTCATAGTAATCTTCGATTATATATTACAGATATTGGTGAGAGTTGCATGAATGAATTGTGATAAAGTACGAATGTGCAATAACATTGATAAATTAAATAGTTGGCTACAGGGTCAAGGATTAATCATATATAATGAATTCACCAATACTTATGAACATATCAGACATTTAAAAGTGGTTGACAATGACATTGAAAACAAATTGAATAAAGACCATAAATTTGTTGAATTATCATGTACAGGAAAAATAAATGTCTATACTGTATTTGAAGATGTTTTTTTAAGCTTGATAGTAAAGAAACAGTTGCTTGAACAGCTTGATAAATTTGATAGCAGTCTTTTTAAAATAAAAGATATAACACACTACAAACATGCGATTTATTTTGATGTTGAAGATTGTGGTAATGTATGTTTAAATAGTATTTAATATGAAAGAAGGTAATCAATATGATATTGTCGAAGAAAGATAGAATCATTTTAGCAAAAGCGTTTAACGAAAAGACGTTTACTGATGGTGATTATTCATATACTGTTGAAACAATATCATATAAAGATGTTGGTGAAGTTTGTGACGACGCTATTATTAATGGTATTGATTATTGTGTCATTGAGGTATTATGTAAAGTTAGATGTAAGTGCAAAACTATCAAGTCACATTTTGGTTTGTTAATAAAGAAAGATTATTTGAGTTATATTTTAAGCAATCATGTAAAAGTGTATATTGATAGCTTTGTAGTTTATATTGCTGATTCAGGTAATGTCGTTTTGGATTCATTGTAAATTAAAAGTTTTATTTTACATTTAATATGAGCAGGATAAACATTGAAAAAAAGAATAGGACACAATTGCCAATCATTTAAAAAGTTATCAGAACAAACAGACGATTGGGTGTATTCAACAATCTTTTTGGGTAACCGTTATGAAAGAAGAAGATTAACATTTCTGATTTCATTACTGTTTGGTAATTATGCAAACAAACCTGTCATTTATGATCATATAAAGAAAGAAGTTTTAATTCCGGAATGCCTTTATATAATAACATATAATAATTCCAGCAAAACATATTTTTTTAATATAAAATATAAAAACCATAAAGCAAATAGCAATTGTTGTAATGTAGTTGTTTCTAAAGATTTATGGGATGAGATGATTCATTTAAAAAACAAATTTATGGATTTATGTTTTGAAATTGATAAAAATAATGTTGTCCATATAGTAAAACAACATGCAGGTTACTCATGTCTGAATAGTATTTAAAAGCAGTTGACATCTGTTGTTTGTTATTGTAATATATTTAATATGATCAATGGGAAATTGTGATTGAAATGAAGTTAACTAATAAACAATTGAAAGCTTTTGCTGATAAGTTGTCCAGACATTTATCCAAATGTAAAGAGAATTGGATATCTGAAAATGCGTTTATTGAGTATATAAAAGAAGATAACTTCATTGATGTTGTTAATGGTAATTATCGATTGATGACAACGTGTCGTGTACAATATCTTCCAGAAATAGAATATTGTATTTTAGGCATTGATGATTTTGATGTGTTGTATAAATATAGAAACAAGCTTAATCAGCTAGATGTCTATATTGCCGATGAAACGATTAAAGTTAGATCAATTGGTCAGATAACATTAAACGAACTGTAGAATGTTGTTTAGGACAGGTTTAGCAATGACCAATAAAATAGGCTTTAAAAGGATAAAAGGTTTTAAAAAGAAAAAGCGACGTAATTGTAAGTCTCTTAAAAAGATGTCTGAACAACATGCTAATTCACTAGGTTGGATGCATTCAACAATCTTTTTAGGTAACCGTTACGATAGAAGACGGTTGTCATTTCTAATATCATTGTTATTCGATTGTATTCAAGGAAAGCCTGTTTTATACGATTCGAGTAGTTCGCAAATCTTAACACCTGAAAAGATCACAAACGTTTCATATAACGCAATCGAGAAACAATATTATTTTCAAATTCAATGTGTTGGTTATCATTATGTCCTTTTGATTATTTCACAAAAGTTGTGGCATGAATTGACTCATTTAAAAAACAAATATAGTGATTTAAAATATGAAACTGATGATATAGGTAACGAACATTTAGAAAAGCGTCAAATTGGGGAAGCGTGTTTAGGTAACATATAAATAAATTTTTATATAAAATCATATAAATATTCCTTGTATCTTTATTAAAAAGATGATGTCTAAATCTATAGGGTATTACTATCATGAGAGAGATATTTAAAAAGGTTGTTGAGAAAAATAGGTTTTGTAAAAAGATTTTTATTAAATCGTTATGACAGGCGTCGGTGTAATAAAATTAGAAAAGCGTTTGTAGGAAGAAAAACTGAAGCGTACAATGTAGGTAATGAACAATATGAAAATTTAACAATTGACGATGTGTATTTGCTTTACTATAACAGAAACCTTAATCAATACAGTTTTGTTTTTACATTCTCAAACGGTCACAGCACAACAGTCTTTTTGGATGGAACATTATATGATAACTTGAAACATGTTGATAGCAAACAGTTAGGAACGGTGGTTGTTCTTTTACATTCAGATCGTTTCGAACAGTACATTGTTTTAAATGATGTCGGAAACACCTGTTTAAAAGAGATTTAAATTTTGATATCTTTTAAAGTTAAATATTTTATACATAGGGTGTTGTAAGGTATGATATATTTTGCTTAACAATCAGAAAGATGTTTTGAGATGATTGAAGATGGTATTAATGGTATTATAAAGAAAGTGTCCGATTGGTTTGTAGGTCGAACGGTTAATATACCTGATTGCAACAAAACTTTAACGATACATGTGAATGAGTTTATTCCTTCAGATACATACCTTCAGTTTGATGGTCTTTATTTACATTTTTATGGTAAAGATATAAACAATAATGAAGAGAAAATTCGTTTAATTTTGTTTGTTGATATAGATCTTTTTGATGCTGTAGGATCAACAAACAGTAAATTCTTTAGGTGTTCAAAGAGATTTGTTGCTTTTTTAGGCTATAGACTTTTCTTTGAGCTCGCTGATTTAAATGAAGAGTGTCTTGAAAGTATTTGAAAAGGTTATTCTATGCAGTTTAAACATACTAATAAGGACATTATTGATAAATGTGAAGCTATCCTTTTAAAGGTTGTAAACATTAATGATATTCATTATAGTAATGACATGTTTTCAGCCGGGAGAATTTCAACGATATCTGATCCACCGTATAGAAAAAAAAGAAAAAGGTATATATTTGTTTGTAAATGCAACAAGACATTCAACAAATAAAAAAGATTCAGTGTTGTGTATTTACGTTTGTAACGAGTTATTAGAACTAGACAAACAAGAAATAATCAATAAACAATTTAAAATTGAGAATATAAAGAGTAACTTGTTAAATTATTTGAATGTTTTCGAAATTGATATTGGTGAATCTGTTTTGGAATCTTTTTAATGTGTGGAAGTGTAATGAAAGAAGTAGCAGACCCTTTTATATCACATAATTTTAAACCTTTTTACTTACCATGGGATATTAGAATAGCTTTAGAAGACAATTTAGAAGGTTTAATTGTGCCATGTGAAAAGAATGAAGCAACAATATTTATTCATTTTTATTTTCATATGCAGACTTTCGAAGGTTTAGATAACGATATCATTGTACGTGCTTTTGTAAATGCTGATGGTCATTATCAAGAAAAAACATTTTATTTAGAAAAGACTTTGTTTGATTTCATAAAAGATAAAGTCAATATGGGTTTATACATCACAAAAGATTGTCAAATAAAATCATCTTTAATAGGTGAGTTTTTAACCTATGATATTTAGTTGTTGACATTTTCTTTTTAATGTTATACAATGTTTATATAATTCTTAAAGGTGAACTATGTCGCAAATAATAAACCTACCTAATGAGAAGTTTAATCAGTTAACAGATCAGTTGTATAATCTTAAATTTGAAACTGAACGTGGTATCTTTGCAATAGATAGTTATTTTGGGTTTACTCTATATGAAACATTTGATGAAAACTTTTATTTATTGAAGGTTATAGCAGCAAAAGAAAGTGTAACGAATGAACCTGTTTCAATGTATAACCACACTTTTAAACTTTTAAAATCTATTGTTGATAGCGACAAGGTACAAAAGTTATTCATAAAGGACATGACAATATACCCTGAAAACTTTGGCGAAACTATATTGCAGACACTTTAGTTTGATTGACTGAATTATTCTTTCATATTGTTATAAAAATTATATTTTGAAAAGGAACGAATTACATGACTAATTTTGTAGCTTTTAATGGTAAAACTCTTAAGACAATCTGTAAAGAATTAGGGTTGAACTATACAACTGTTACTCAACGAAGAATGAAGAATCCAGGAAAACCCTTGGAAGCATATCTTTATCCTGTTAGAAAGAATCGTGGTGGCAATTGTCGTGCTGATTACTTGACTAATGATGGTAAACCTATGTATCAACTATTTAAAAATAGTAAATCACAATATTCAAAAATGCTCTACTTAATGGGGAAGAAGAAATTAAGCTTTGATGAAGCTTATTCTATCGTGATGAAAGAAAACAAGTAATGCCATATACTTCGTACATTTTTGAAGAATTGTCTGTAACTAAAGCTGTTGAGTTTAAGAATGCGTTAATAGGTACGAAGTTTTATTATCGTAATACGTTATATGAAATTATTGGTTTAGAAAATTGTCTTTATTCATTGCACGGGACTGAACCATGGTCTATAAAAGTTAAAGCAATTGCTAAAGTTGATGGCATTTCATTAACTAAAGAATTTAGATTTGATATATCTGAACATTTAATCAACAATGAACTTGACTATAAAAGTATGCAGTTTGCAATTGTAAATGGTGAAATTGTTCAAACTGATGTAGGTCAAGAAGTTTTAAATAACATATAATGAAAAAGCGGTAGACATAACAACCTACCGCTTTACAAATTGATATGTGAATATATTTATACTTATTCTTTTTCAACAGCACCATGTTGAATCAGATAATCCTTAATTTCATCATTATGTGTGAGTGATAGAATAGATGCGCCATCATTTGTAACAGCATTGACATCAGCACCATGTTCAACTAAAATTTTGATAACATTTAAATTTGATGAAATGCAAGCACAGGCTAAAGGTGTGAATCCAGCAATTGAAGTAGCATTAACATCAGCACCTTTATCAAGCAACATATCAATAATATCAAGGTGACCTTCACGACTAGCAAAAATTAAAGGTGTGTCACCTTCCCATTCAGTATTATTAATATCAGCACCTAATTCAAGCGCTTTAACAGCTAGATCTAATTTATCAGAAATACAACTTCCTGTTAATAGACGATTAGCGTCATGTACAATAGCACCATGAAAAACTAAAGATTCAATAATGTCATATACATGTTCAAAAGCACCTTCGTCTAAAAGAATATCAAGCGCAGTTTTTCCATCTTTATCTGTAATGTTTGGATCGGCACCATGTTCAAGTAACCAATCGATTGTACTTAAATTAGCGTAATTTAAGCAAGACAAATACAGAATTGTTTCGCCATTGTTTGATTTGATATTGACATCGGCACCGTGTTCAACAAGTAATTGAGCAAGTTCAAGGTTATCTTGATAGATAGCACGAAACAATGGTGTTTCGCCATAGTAATCCGTAACGTTGACATCAATAGAAGGATCAGCTAAAACTTCTTTAACTAAATTAATATCACCGGAAAACAGTTTTACTTTTGTATTTTCCGATTCACCTTCTTCTATTAACTTTACAACGCTTTCTTTTAGTTTTTGATTAACTGTACGTCTAAAAGATTTAATCAATACTTCATCATCAATCATGTGTTTAGATTCCTTTATCAATAAAATGATGCAATTTTTGGTGATAATGTTTTTAAATATTTAGGATCAACAATGTCAATCATGTTAACTTTTTTGAGCAGACTGTAAGGTGATGACCAAACGTTTTCTTGACTATATAAATCAGCACCATGACTTAAAAGATAATTGATTTTATCTTTAGCATCATCAATATCTTCTTGCGTTGTGTGTTTATCTAAACTATCAACAAAGTTTTTTGTTATCATTTGTAAAACTTTATTCATACGTTCATTGTCAAAATAAGCAGGATAATGTTTAAGAAGCAGATCAGCAACATCAAAAGCTTTACTTTCAAAACATATAGCAAAAGCAATGCGACTATCTATTCCGAAATCTTTTGGATGCTGTTCCTCAAAGTTTTTAATGTCATCAACAGACATTGTTTCTACTGTAACAAATTCACGTTCAACAAGTTTAGATAGTTTGTTCTGAATAACTTGCTTAAAGTCTTCAAACAGTGTTTCTTTACTAGACATTGACAACCTAATATTTATATGTTATGTTACATGTCTTAAAGAACGATTATGTGGAAGGTAGTTTAGATGCCTAATTTAGAAGAAAAATGTCTAAAGATAATGTTGAATAATTTTGTGAAAAATGATTGGTTTGTAAACTTAACATCTGAACAACAAACTAAAATGACATGTCTGTTAAATAAAGTTGTTAACAAAGATTATGGTTTAGATGTGGAAATCAAGAAGGTCATTTCACAACCAACCTTTACCTTTATCAATTTAATTTGTTTTACAATAACATTAAAAAATAATGAACAGTTAACAATTTATGTTTCAGATGATATTAAAAAATATAAAGATAGATTAGATTGTATATGTTTAAAAAGAGTTAAAGACAATGAGTTTAATGTTGCGGATATCGGCGAGTCAGTTTTAAAAGAGTTATAACATGAGTTGTTTTGATAAATTATCAAAAGAGCAATTATATGATTTCATTGATGTTTTCGATGAGTTGATTTTAAAAGAATTCAAATGGTGTCGAGCATATGATAAAGAGTCATTTATTAATGACTTTCTAGCAACTGTTCAAGAACTGGATGACGTTTATTGTTTTTATATTGATGTAAAAAGAAAAGGTGGTAAGAAAAGAAATTCGCAATTTTTCTATTTTGATAAATTATTTTTCAATAATTTAAATAATTTCCATAAACTTAAACTTAAGCGTGTTGATGAAACAACTTTTATGGTAGAAGATATTGGTAATGAAACTTTAGAAGGAATTTAAAATGCAATTACAAGTCGGGATTGGTTTAGATAGTGTTGTTAAAAAAGCACAAGATTTAGTTGAACAATCATCACCTTTATATATTATGGACAATGGTGTTAAAAGGGTAGTATTAGGTGTTCATACAAAAATTAATTCCGGTTTGATTTTTGATGACGATTACTATTATATTGATGTTGCAACGAAAATAGTAGGCGAAGATTATTTTCAAACAAAAGCAACAATTCGTATTGCTATTGATAAAAAATTGATTGATGCTATTCATGACACTAAAAAATACAAAGCTAAATTTGTTTATAGGTTAAGCGCAATTTGTAGCCAAGAATTAGAAATTGTTGATATAGGTGAACGTGTTTTATCAAAAATCTAGTTGACATATATTAGTCATTGTTGTAACATATCTTTAGAGAATAAACAATGAGTACAAATGATGAACATTAAATTAAAGATTGAAGATTTACATTGTAGACTTTATGATATTGGAGAAGAGTGTTTAGATGCAGTTTGATTTATATAAAAACTCGAAACTTTTTAAAAATGTTCAACAGTTGTTTACAGTGGCTAAAGGTTTGGCTGTCAGGTGTGAAGATAATACTTTTGTCATTTTAAAGTTTCGAGAAAAAGGATATGGTTTTCAGATAAATGTGAATGGTGTTTTATGGGTAGGATTTCCTGTCGAATGCTTGAATTTTAACCCTCTTCTTCTTAACGAAGAAAAACCAATTGTTAATAACAATATCTTTTGTTTAGCGAGTTGGATTGAAAAAACTTCTGAATTCAAAAAAGAAAATCTTGAATTCTTTCAAATGAACAGTACGGATGCTTTAGACAATAAATTAGTTATTCAAGATAAATCAATTGGTGCTGTTACATTAAACAATATTTAATGGTTGACATTTTTATAAATTTGTCATACAATATGTTGTAAGAAATAAAAACATATTGCTAAAGGTGCTTCATGATTACAGCTGATAAATCACATAAAGTTTTTGACAACAGCGGTTGGGTTCCTGTAAAAGATAGTGGTTGGATTATTTTACATAATGGATATGTTGTTTGCCAGAAATGTGGAAAAAAGACATCTCATAAATTATATTTAGGTGCCGAACATCACGATGATATTCATTGTCCAAATTGTGATAATGTAGTTATAGGATCAAATGGTTTGAAAGTACGCTAATGAAATATTTAATCTTGCTTCGAGGACTTCCCGGGTCTGGCAAAAGTTATTGGGTAAAAGAAAACAAATTAGAAGATTATACTATTTCTTCTGATAATGTTCGTTTATTGTTTGCAACGCCATCTATCCCGTTTGCCGCATGTTATAAAGATAGAGGTATTTCACAAAAGAATGATAAAGACGTTTGGGAACTCATTCATTCTTTAGTTGAACGTCGTTTAACGAACGGCATGACAACTATTGTTGATGCAACACATTTGACGGAAAAATCTATCAATTGTTATAAAAGCTTTTGTATGAATAATAATGTGCGTTGTATAGTGCTTGATTTTAATGTGAATGTTGAACAAGCTATAAACAATGATATGTTGCGTAAAGGTACATGTCGTTATGTTGGCGAATATATCATCAAACGCATGAATGAAAATACCGAAAAGGTTTCTAAATGGGTTGATTATACAGATAAAGATCGTATTATAAAGGTGTTTAATGAATGTCTGGAACCTGTTGATTATAACGAAAAGTATGATAACATTGTAATCTTCGGTGATTTACACGGTTGTTATGAACCTTTAAAGCAGTGGTTTGATAAGCATCCTGTTAATGATAAAACTAAATATATCTTCTGTGGTGATTATGAAGATAGAGGTATTCAACATAAAGAGTTATTTGGTTTTCTTTTACAACATCGTAAAGATTTTAACTTTAAATTTTTAAAAGGAAATCATTCACGTCGTTTGTTGCAAATAGCTGAACGTGATAAAGATTCTATTCGATATCCGGAATACTATAATACACTTGAACAGTTGAAAGATTTTGATCCTATTGAACTGAAAAAGTTTGTTCGGGATCAAGATGATATGATTTACTTCACATTTCGTAATAAAGTGTTTTGTGTATCACATGGTGGTATTAGTTGTTTACCGTCCTTGAAATTGAATAGTGATGAATACGTAAAAGGTCACGGTACATATCAAATGGCGCATCAAGTCGACGATGAGTTTTTGTTTAATGTCTCTATTGAGAATGACAACATTTATCAAGTACATGGCCATCGAAATGTAAATAACGAACCTGTTCAAGTAAATGAGCATTGCTTTAATCTAGAAGGTGGTATTGAATTTGGTGGTGAATTACGAATTCTTCAAATTAATAATAAAGGTGAATGTCATATACATACTATCAAGAATACCGTGTTCAAACAATTGAATGATGATTCGAAGATTGTTAATGAGTTTAAGTATTCATCTTTAATTCGTAAATCTCAAAATCCTGACGGTATCAGTTCGTATAATTTTAACCGTGATGCTTTTTATGACAAAAAGTGGAACAACTTGACATGTACAGCAAGAGGGTTGTTTGTATATGATGATACTGATAAAGTGGCATGTCGTTCGTTTAACAAATTTTTCAATCTCAATGAAGTAAAGACTTCTAGTCTAGATTGGGTTGTTAAGAATTGGCAAGGTATTACAAACGTTTATAAAAAGGAAAATGGTTATTTAGGAATCATTTCTGTTGATGTTCGTAATAACGAATTTATTTTTGCATCTAAAAGTCGTACTGATAAAGAGTATGCTTTAAATTTAAAACGTATCTTTAATGATAAATTGTCGGATGAACAAAAAGATAATTTAAAAAAGTGGTTACTGAAAGATATAGATAAACATGGTGGTAATGCATATTCTTTAGTTGTTGAGGTTGTTGATCCTATAAACGATCCGCATATCATTAAATATGATAGTTGTGAATTGTTTATGCTTGAAGCTTTTGTTAATACGTTTAAAGAAGAAACAATTTCATATGACGCGTTAAAACAATTGCATGATTTAATTGGTTTAAAGATCAAGGGAAAGATTTGTGAAACATCAAATTTAAAATCAACAATTTATGGTTTATGTAATTCAAAAGAACATGTTGAAGGTTTTGTTTTGGAAGGCTGTGACTTTAATGGAAAAGTGGTCAGGGTAAAAGTAAAAACAAAATATTATTTGATGTGGAAGAAGTTTAGGTCGACAGGTTTGTTTGATAGAAGTTTTGATTGTGTAAACGGCTTAACAAATGAACAACAAGTGTTCGCTAAACAAATTTATCTACGTGCAAAACAATTGATTGCTTTACAGGAAGGTCAAACTATTCAAACCAATGAGTTGATTAATGTAAATGCTGAAGTTGATAATTGCAATACATTAATCTATAAAGATTTGATTGGTGGGTGGCATATTAACATTCCTAAAGTAATTGAATTCGTAGAAAATATGAAATAGTTGATAAAGGCAAGAGTTTAATTCCTTGCCTTTATTTTTATAAAATATTTATTGACATTGATTTGCGTTTAGTATAAAGTTGTTGTAAATTAAATGAAAGGAAAAATATGATAACGATTTTTTGTGCATTTATAGGTTTTTTGTTTTCAGCTTTTGGCTACAACGTAATTGAGAATACAACAGCAATTCTTTTGTCTTTTCTGTTTGAAGTGGCTTTTGAGGTTGTAATTGGTGCAATTTATGTTATAGTAAAAGGTGAACGTGAATTGAAGAAACCTGATTGTTTCTTTTACAATAACAAATAACTAATAGGTCTTAAATGTTTACAGATAAAACAGAAACGCACGAATGTAATTGTTTCACTTGCAAAAATAAAGACAACGTTGATTCGTTGGTTGGATATTATACAGGATGTTTTGATGCATTAAAAGAAGCAATTGAGTTGACAAAAGAATGTCAATGTGATAATAGGTTTGATAAAGATTTAGCATTTAAGTCTTTATTGGCAAAACTGAATTACGAACTTGAATGTAATGGTGTTTTGTTGGAAGAAGTTGAGTTGAAAAAGAAAGGTTAAGAAATTATGGTTGATAAAGTTTGTAAACTGTCTAGCGGTGCAACGTTTTTGTATAATCAGCAAGAAGACGATCTTTCATCGTTTGCTGTTTTGTTTGATGTTGGTTCTATTGACGAATTGGCAAATGAAAAGAAAGGTATTGCACATTGTCTTGAACATATGATGTTTAAAGGTACGAAAACAAAAACAGCCGCTGAATTTCTTAACTTAATGGATAAGTTGGGGGTTGAGTCTAATGCTTTTACTTGTTTTGATGCCACTTGTTATCATGGTACATTTCATAACGATGATACAAAAGAAGTTATCAATTTGTTTGGTGAAATGTTAACTGAACCACGTTTCGATGAAAAAGATTTGGCTTTAGAAAAAGGTGTAATTCATCAAGAAATCATTATGTTTGAAAATAGTCCACAGGAACGTGCGCAACAACATGGTGTAAGTGTACTGTTTAAAGATACGCCTTTTGCAAGGCCTGTTATTGGGTATTGGAAAGATGTTAATGCGATTACATCTGATGACTTGCGTTCATTTATGCATAATCATTATACACCCGCTAATTGCATTATTGCATATTCAGGTAAAACACCTTTTAATGAAGTGCGCAATATTGTTGAAGAATTTACAAAGAAATTCTCAAATAATAATGTTGTATACGAACGTGCGTCTGTACAGTTAAATTTAGGTGCTGATACTGTTGTTATTGAAGATAAAGAAACCAAACAGAATACAATTATGATTGGTGGTTCTTCATATACTTCAAACTCTATTGGTGGCGTTGCAAGCATCCTTGCAAAAGCTGTTTTAGCTGGCGGGTTGGCAAGTCGTTTAGTTAAGCGTATTCGTGAAGAATTAGGGTTGTGTTACTATATTGGGATTGCAAATGTCCCATCTATTAAAGATATTGTCACGCCACTAGTTGTTTGTATCACGGATAAAGATACAAAGATGGTAGAGGCTGAAATCAAAAAAGTCATTGCTGAAGCCATTAAAAACGGTTTTGAAGATGAAGAAATTAAAGCTGTTAAAAAACATGGTGAGTTATGTTGTATTCAGTCGAACATCAACCGTGATGATTATGCAGTTCGTATGTGTACAAATTATCAAGGTACAGGGAAGCTACCTTCACAGTTGTTGAAAACTAAAGTGTCTCGTTTTAAGAAAGCTTCTAAAAAATCTATCGAAGAAGCTGTTGATAAAATGTTTTGTGAGACAACTTCTATTCATGTAATCAAACCTGTTGAAAAAGAGTGCGCTGTTAAACGGTTCTTTAAAACAATCTTTAACCGATTGAATGAAGAATAATATGACACACGAATTTCCTTGCGTACATGAGTCTGAACTAAAAAGTCTTGCATTGTTCATTGTTGCGACAATGTTATTGATTGCTTGTCTATTCGGTTTTTATAGTTTAGGTAAAAATGAAGCTATTGAAGCTTTATGCCAAAAGCAACATTATGACTTTTGTGTAAAGAATAATAATAAATAACAATCGAATCACACGGTGTGTTTATACATGTCGTGTGATTTACTTTTTTTCTAATAGGTGATTTATGGCTGATACTGATATCGAAGAAAAAGTTTTACGGTATGCTTTAGCACAGATTGACGACAGTTATAGTTATAAAGAAGCTTTCAGCTTAACTGAAGAACAAAAACAAGTTTTAATTGAAATGAAAACTTGCACGCAGTCAGAAAAAGAAAAGTTGTTAGAAAAATATTATGCGGCTATTGAGTTTGAAAATTTAAAAACAGCATATCTAGAAAATTTGACCAAACAATATGTAAAGCATTTGAGAGAATGCTTAGATTTTTCTGTTGAGTTAGATTCAAAAGATATGCTTGAATTTGTTAAAGCTGAACGTGATTTAAGGAAAGTTGATTCTGAAAAAAAGTTTAATAATGAATGGCTTTTAGAGCGTTATAAAAATTTCTTTAATAAAGATTTTATGTCATAAAGAAATTATAAAAAGCAAAAGATAATTAATGATAGTTTAAACAAGTATAATATAGATTTTGAATTGAAAGAATCTTTTGAAAAGAGTTGGCGAAATTGGAAAATAAATAAAGATTTGATAAACATAAATTTACAGCCTGAACCTTTATACTCAACTACTTTTGAGGAATTGGAACGTTTTACTCAAACACTAGAAAAGAATTTAGGAAAGACTAGAAAACAAATTGTTCAAGAAATTAAAGAAATGATAAAAAGTGAAAATTTCTGATGAATGATACTTTAAACAAATTTATCAAACGTTGGTCTACACCAAATTATAAAAGAATGATGTGTTTAGAAGAGTCTTTTTATAAAGATTATATTGCAGCTTTAACATATTATAAAACTGTAATTGGTTTGTTGGATGACTACACTTCATTTAAGAATGAAGAAGATAGTGTTATAAAGAACAATTTCTTTAAAGAATTGAATGCAATATATTTAAAAATAAATGATAAGCAACCTTCTATATCGTTCAGTTTTAATAAAAACATAAAAGAAATTTCTGGAAACTTTATGCAATTTAAATTTCCTGGAATCATAACTATTGCTGTATTTAGATTGTTTAATAAAATTCCTAATACAATAAGTGAAGGTGTTGCTTTTGTGAAAAAAGCAATTAATACTGATTTAACAGTTTTAATGTCAATTTTGCATGAATACTTTCATTTTTTGTTTGAGAACGGTTTGTCAACAGAGGAGTTTCAAATGCTTAACAACAATACTAAAGAATCTGAATTTAATTCATATACAAAAGAGTTAATGATTCAATTATTGGCATCAAATGACAATAAATTCTTTTCAAAAGAAGGTGATTTAAAGAAAGCCTATCACGAATTTGAAGATACTATTGAAACAAAGAAGAATTTGCTGCAAATTTGCAATGATGAGAAATTGATTCTAGATACATTGTTTCAATACAATAAAAGTTATGAGTTGAAAGAATCTTTTGATATAAGAGCCGAAATTGATATGTTAACGTTACGACGTACCAAACCTTTATATACAACAACACTTGACGATTTGGAAAAGTTTACTCAAACACTAGAAAAGAATTTAGGAAAGACTAGAGAACAGATCTTTCAAGAAATTAAAGAAATGATAAAGAGTAAAAATTTCTGATGAGCGATACTTTAAATAGATTTAAAAGAAGATGGTCTACGCCAAATTATAAAAGAATGATGTGTTTAGAAGAATCTTTCTATAAAGATTATGCAATAGCGTCTACTTTTTATGTTGCCAATCTAAAGCAATTGGATAATGCCAACTATTTCAAATTTAATAGTCAAAATATCTTAAATAATTTTGTCTCTTTTCAATCGATTGTTGTACAAATAAATAACAAGCAGCCAACGTTATCCTTTAATTTTAATAAAAATATAAACGGTATTTCTGGAAACTTTAACCAAATAATGTACCATGACCTTATAACAATACCTTTATTTCATTACTGTAACAAAGTACCGGAAACAATAGAAGAAGGCATTAACTTAATTAAGCAATTAATAAAAGAAAATGAATTGATATCAGTATCAATTTTGCACGAATACTTTCATTTTTTGTTTGAAAATGGTTTATCAACAGAGGAATTTAAAATGTTTAATGATAAAACAATGCGTTCAGAATTTAATTCATTTACAAAAGAATTGATGGTTCAGTTATTATCTTCTAACGAAGATAAACACTTTAACACTGAAGAAGATTTAAAAAGGGCATATGAGAATTTCAAAGATAAATTAGAAACAAAAAAGAATTTATTACAGTTTTGTAATGATGAAAAATTAATTTTAGATACGCTAATCAAATACAATAAAGATTTTGAATTGAAAGAAGCCTCGGAAACAAGATGGCAAATAGATTTAATCAATTTACAATCCGAACCTTTATATTCGACTACTTTTGAAGAATTGGAACAGTTTACACAAATGCTAGAAAATAGTTTAGGAAATACCAGAAAACAAATTGTTCAAAGTATTTTAGACATGGCTAATAAGAATTAATAAGAATTAGAAAGAAGTGAGTCAGCGCGATTGCAATTGCAATCAATTCAAAAAAGTTGAATTACTGAAGTTCGAAGTTCAAATTCAAATTTCAAAAGCTTTCCTTTCTTTTTAAGAAAACATACCAAACCAAATAAATATAATTAAAAAGGAGAAAATAGAAAAAAATTTATTTAAGATAATGAACTGATAAAACCATCATGTTGTGTGTAGGTGTTTACTAGCATGAGGCTCAGTGCAGGTTTCTTTCCGCTGTTTTCCTGTTGACGATAAAAACAAGTAAAGTGTTGCTATTAAAAATTTATTTTATTATTGAATAATTTTGAAACAAGTGTGTTACGGTTTGAAGAATAAACGATAACTTCAAAATTAAGGTAGTAAATCGAAATCTCAATAACAAATTTAGCAATGCTGGGATCACCTAATGGCCTACTAAACCTACTAAATTCGGTGTCTAAATAATTATATAGTGGGAGTTTCAGCCCTGTAATGCAATCGTTTTAGAGAACGGTGAAAGATTGGGGTTTGTAGAGGTTATAAAGGCCACTACAGGAAACAGGTTCTTTTGTGGGTGAAGATTTAAGCAATTAAATCGCAGCGTGGATCTGATGTCTTACTGTTTGACTTTCCCCGGATCCAATGGTCGGTACGTTAATCCGATACCTGATAACTGAAAGAAGAAACACTTTAAAGTCTTAATGCCTAATTGTTCCAATGTTTGGTGGTTTAGCAGTTTTCACCCCAAACAATCTTTAGACTATTGCCTAATTAAATTTAGTGAAGAATATTGTGATAAAGCTGTAAAAATAAAATTTTCAACATCACTTAAAAAAGTTCTTGACATTCATAACTGATTTTGATAATTTAGTTTTTGTCAGGTGATGAACTTGATATTGAGATTTTAAAAATAGTGAATATGATTTCCATACTTAAGGAAAACCTCATCGTGGTTGTATGGTCTAGTAACTGTTTAGCAATGTTATCTCATCTCCAAATTCATCCTCTCTAAACAGTGAAGCCAATTTCCTTTCTTCTTCATAAAACAGCCTTGACGTGGCGAAGAAGCTCTAGTAGTTTACATTTGTAAACGAAGCTAATGTTTGACATAATTTACTCTCTTAAAAGTAGTCGCGAAAGTGTGAGTGGTGTGATTGTTAAAACAGTTACACCACTCATTTCTTGGATACATGGTTGAGTGGTCTAAAACAGCGGTTTGCTAAACCGTCGAACAATGAAAGTTGTTCCGCAAGTTCGAATCTTGCTGTATCCGCCAAAAGTTTCTGTAGAAGATACAGATTATGCCCCTGTCGTTCAACGGTTAGGACACTCGGCTTATACCCGGGCGAGCAGCTGATATCTGCGAAATCACAGTTCGAATCTGTGCGGGGGTACCAATTTTAATTTGCATTTTGAAAGTTGGGTAGACATGCAATATTTAACGAAACCTTTTGTAAAATGGGTTGGTGGTAAAAAACAACTTCTTGAGAAATTAAGATCTTGTATGCCTAAAGACTATAATCGTTATTACGAACCTTTTATCGGTGGCGGGGCCTTGTTGTTTAATATTCAACCTAAAGATGCTGTTATTAACGATACAAATAGTCAGTTAATAAATGTTTATAATCAATTAAAAATAAACATTGAAGACGTTATAAAAACGGTGAATACTCTAGACGGTAAAATTTGTGATGAAGATTATTATCTAGAAATTCGTGACCGTTATAATTCAAAAATCAACTCAAAAGAGTTAGATGCTGAATGTGCATCTTTAATGATTTGGCTTAATAAACATTGTTTTAATGGGTTGTATAGGGTCAATTCAAAAGGGTTGTTTAACGTTCCGTATAACAATAAAGTTGATGGCGTTTCAATTGATGAATGTAATTTGCGAAACATCAGTAATTATTTAAATTTGAATAATATTGATATTCGTGAAGGTGATTTTGAGGATGCTTGCAATGATGTGAAAAAAGGTGATTTCGTTTATTTCGATTCTCCATATGTTCCTGAAAGCAAGACGGCAAACTTTACTGATTATACAAAAGATGGGTTTACTCTAAACGACCATAAACGTTTAGCAAGTCTGTTTTGTTCATTGGATAAAATCGGCGCTTTTGTTGTGTTGAGTAATAACGATGTGCAATTGGTCCATGAAATGTACGAACAGTATAATATAATCCCTGTTGATGTGCGTCGTTCAGTAAACAGTGATGCATCAAAAAGAAAAGGTAAAGAAGTTATTATTAAGAATTTTTGATGATAACTTTTGGGTAGGTGGCCGAGTGGTTAATGGCAGCAGACTGTAAATCTGCCCGCGAAAGCGTACGGTTGTTCGAATCAACCCCTACCCACCAAACTTTTTGGAAATTATGATAAAAAAGTTCTTGACATTCAGTTCTTAATTTGCTATAAAGAATATAGCAAGACGAGATGTTAAACATTGTAAATAAGAACCACCAAGTGAACAAATACCTCTACGTGGTTTGGTGGACAAGTAACCAGAAGTAAACCGTGCTATTTAGCTATTTAGCATAAGCATAAATTCTGGCCGGAAACTAAAATTTGTTCTATCAATGAAAAGCGTGCTTTTAAAGGTTTGTGTATAAACAAAATTTTATATGCAAACCCTCCTTCATCAAGCTGAAAACCTTTACGTGGTTTGAAGGATAAGTAGCAACCTTCTACTGTTTATTTTCAAGAGCGAAGCATTGATTGTAAACTGTTGCGAAACAAAAGTTCAGCTATGTAACAATTGATGAAATTTCTGCATCTTTTGTTGCTTTTGATGTTAGTTTTAAACCGTTGTAATCCCAAATTTAGCGTACGATAATGCGGGAAAACATATTTGTTATAGCAGTTTGAGACTATTGCAAGCTATTTGTTTAGCCGTTTTTAGGAAAGTTTTGGTGTTAAAAACTTCCTATTTCTCATAGCGGAAAGATTTATAGGTCTCTCTTTATTGAAAAGAGTCAGTTCAATTCTGAATTCCGCGTAGGTAACAATATTGTCGAAAGATGATATTGTTTCAGGTAATTCGCGATAGTCAGTACCTGTCAAAAACCTGGCAATTAGATAAATTGAAATATATTTATCTATTAGGTTCCTAAAACCTGTCATCAAAATTTAGGCATCAAGATTGTTTCTTGCAGGTTTCTTGTTCACCTGACAAAAGCAATAAGCAGTACAAACGCTGTAGAATCGTTTGTGGGTTTGTCGTTGCCCATATACCGACCAGAAATGATACTTGCTGATATGATAGAAGTTCCGCTAGACTGATGATCTTCATGTAAAGTGCGACAAGCTTTACTTTATGACATTCTTAATTGAATGCTGTCAAAGGTTTTGTGTGTTGTACCAGCGTAGCAAAACAATACACGGTTAAGCCGATGTAGCACAACGGTAGTGCAACTGATTTGTAATCAGTAGGTTCTTGGTTCAAATCCGAGCATCGGCACCAGTTGTTTAGGTGTTTTGCAGGGTTTAATTTTACTCGCTCGTTAAACCTTCCTTTCAAAATTCTCATCATCTCTAATTTTGATAAATGCAAAACAGTTCAATTCGTTTGTTTACCTTCACGTGGTTTTGAATGTGAGTAGCTTAAGTTTTTAACAATTGTCGTAGATCGTTTACTTAAGTGAAACTAAATGACAAACAAATGCCCTCTTGATGGAATCGGTAGACATAAGAGACTTAAAATCTCTTGCAATTTATTTGCGTGCCAGTTCAAGTCTGGCAGAGGGCACCATTCGGGTGGTTGGTAGAGTGGTTGAATACAACGGTCTTGAAAACCGTCGAACATAGGAATATGTTCCGTGCGTTCGAATCGCACACCACCCGCCAAATTTAACGGGGTTTAGCGCAGTCTGGTAGCGCGTCTGCCTTGGGAGCAGAAGTTCGAGTGTTCAAGTCACTCAATCCCGACCAATTCTTCCGTGATAGCTCAATGGTAGAGCAATCGGCTGTTAACCGATTGGTTGTAGGTTCGAATCCTACTCGCGGAGCCAATTATATCTTTTTACTGTTCGATGCAACTACGCTTTCCATATTGCGTTTGTAAG
>CALBJM010000332.1 GCA_937893225.1 uncultured Erysipelotrichaceae bacterium
ATTCATAATTTGTGCAGTCTGTGTAATTGGTTGTGAGAAGTTTCTAACATATTGAATAAATGCTTGAATATCTCCAATTGCTAATCCTTCATGAATTGCTAAATATCCACCCAATACACAAACACCAACATAACCCGCATTTGAAATAAAGGAAGTAATTGGCTGCATGACGCCACTCACAAACTGAGATTTCCATGCACTGTTGTATAACTGATCATTATAGTCATTAAATGTTTTGATAGATCTTTCTTCTCCATTAAATGCTTTCATGATCATGTGACCACCATACATTTCTTCAATATGGCCATTTACGTATCCAAGTGTTCTCTGCTGTGCCTTGAAGAAACGCTGTGATTTCTTGACAATAATGCCTGCAACAATACCGGACAATGGCACAATAATCAGTGCCATAAGCGTCATTTTCCATGAAATTGTTAGCATCATGTACAAAATTCCAATAATTGTTACAACACTTGTAAATACTTGTTGAACAACTTGATTCAAAGACTGAGAAACAGTATCTACATCATTTGTAATACGAGATAAAACTTCACCATGTGTTTGCTTATCAAAGTATTTAAATGGCAAATGATTGATTTTTTCTTCTATTTCTTTACGCAAACGATATGTAATCTTTTGCGTTACATTCGCCATTGTCCAACCTTGTATATAGTTAAATACACCAGCAGCAATATAAATCAACAATAGCTTCAATAAAATAGAACCAATTGCATCAAAATCAATAGCACCTGTATTGGAATACTTTGCCATTACACCCTCTGCTAACTTTGTTGTGGCATTTCCAAGAATCTTTGGACTAACGATCGTACAAACTGTACCAGCAATTGCAAACACTAAGATAACAATGATTTGCAAATAATATGGTTTCATATAAGAAATCAATTTTTGCATTGTACCTGTAAAATTCTTTGCTTTTTCTCCAGCACCCATCCCCTTGTTTGGACCATGTTGTGGGACTGGTCTTGTATTTCTTCTGGATTCACTCATTTTTCAAGTTCCTCCTGACTTAATTGAGACTTTGCGATTTCTTGATAAACAGTACAATTCTTCAGCAAATCTTCATGCTTACCAATTCCCGCAATTCTTCCTTTATCAAGAACGATAATTTGATCTGCATGCTTAATTGTAGAAATACGTTGTGCAACTATAAATACTGTTGCCTTTGTTTCTGCAATCATTTCAGACAAAGCACTTCTTAATTTTGCATCTGTTTTATAATCTAAAGCACTAAATGTATCATCAAAAATATAAATATTAGCTTTCTTTGCTAAAGCTCTAGCGATAGAAAGACGCTGTTTCTGTCCCCCTGAAACATTCGTACCACCTTGTGAAATAGGTTCTTGTAAACGCTCTGGCATTTGCTCTACAAATTCTTTTGCTTGTGATATTTCCAGAGCTCTTTCAATAGTTTCATCTGTTGCATTTTCATCTGCATATTTCAAGTTTGATTCAACCGTACCAGAAAATAAAACACCTTTTTGTGGAATATAGCCAATATGATCTCTTAATTCCTTTTGCTTGACATCACGAATATCTGTATTACCAATGCGAATAGCCCCTTCGCTTACATCAAAAAATCTTGGTAACAAATTGATCAATGTACTCTTACCAGAACCAGTTGAACCAATCAATGCCACTGTTTCACCAGGACGAGCCGTAAATGTAATATCTTCCAAAATATTTTGCTCTGCATGTGGATAACGGAAGCTAACATGATCAAATGTAACAGGTTCATTTTCACTTGGTAAAGAAATTGGATTTTCTGGATCTTTGATCTTTACTTCTGTATGCAATACCTCAAAGACACGATTTGCGGAAACAGATGCTCTTGGCAACATAATAAATATAGAAGCTACGATCATAAAGGAAATCAATACATGCGTAGAATATTGAATAAAAGCCATCATATCACCAATTTGCATAGTACCAAGATCAATGGATTTTGCTCCAATCCAAATGATTGCAATCGTTACTACAGACATCATAAATGACATCACTGGACTAATTACCGCCATCAAACGATTCAAGAAAATATTCAAGTTTGTTATATCGCTATTTGCTTTATCAAATCTCTTTTCTTCCAAGGACTCATTATTGAAAGCACGAATCACCGACATACCTTCTAGCTGTTCTCTAGTTACTAAATTTAAGTTATCTACCAACTTCTGAGAAATCTTGAATTTAGGCATCGCAACAGCAAATACGATCAACATCAAAACGATCATACCAACGACTGTCCATCCAAGAATACCAGCTAATTCTTTATAACGCATAACTTTGAAAAGAGATGTTAAACCCATCATAGGTGCAAACATGACAATTCTCAAAATCATAGTTAAAGTATTTTGAATTTGTTGAATATCATTTGTTGTACGCGTAATCAATGATGCAGTTGAGAAATGTGAGAACTCTTCACTAGAAAAAGACTCTACCTTTTCAAATACATCTTTACGTATTGCACGTGCTGCACCCGTTGCCGTGCGTGAAGAAAGAAACGCTGCGACGATAGCACAAATAGACCCAAGTAAAGCTATTGCAAGCATAACGCCACCTTTACCATAGATATAGGAATTCTGGATCTTTTCCATATCTAGGCCAACAGAAGCATATTCTTGGCTTTCCATCATGCGAACTGCACTTTCCAAGTTTTCATCCGTATAACCATCCATCTTTTTAGATACCTGTGCAGCAATTTGTGAAGCCATTGTTGGATTGGCTTCTAGCATTTGCCATACTTGTTCAACATTATCTACATGCATTTGAGAAATCACTTCATCACTGCTCATCATTTCTACGATCATAAAAGGCTGCATAATGACTTTTGATACTGCATCTGCACGATCTTGCTTTAAAACATATACCGCATTGTCTAAAGAATATTCTTTTTTACTAATCGTACATGTCTTAGAAAGCGTATATGATTGTTGAACAATTGCATAGTCATCTTCACTCATAAAGTAGGCAAGATGTGCATATGTTTGTTCTGATATAACTTCTGGTACTGTTTCTGTAATACCACTATATTGGATACCATACGTAACAATATCAGACATATAATCTGGCAACGCAAGTTCACACTGTACTTGTGAAAATACACACACGATAATTGCGATGACAGATAGCCAAAAAGGTTTCAAATATTTAAAAGCTTTTAGCATCTTTTTTCTCCTTCTAATAAACAATAGCTATTATTTTATATCTAACATTCCATAAAACAAATAGACATTCATACTACAAAAGTATAAAAGTGAGGAATATTTATTCCTCACTTTGTTGCAACCCTTCTTTAACTTGACGAATCAATAATCTATCTGCAGGTAACCAATCTACGCAATCAATATCTGCTGCTGTCACCCACTTTGCATCTTCTGCTTCTTTTAAGACAAGATTGCCTTCTATTACACGACACCAAAAACACTGCATAGACAAATGAAACGTTGGATAATCATATTCGATCGTATCAATATAACGCTCCACTTTGATTTCTGTATCCAGCTCTTCTTCAATTTCTCTTACCAAAGCTTGCTGCGGCGTTTCTCCTTGCTCTATCTTTCCACCAGGAAATTCCCAACCACCTTTTAAGTCACCATACCCTCGTTGGGTCGTAAATACGCGATTCCCATCTCGAATCACGGCAGCTACCACTTGTATTGTTTTCATATTTTTACTTTCTTTCTATCCATTTATAAAATAATCGTATATATCACTTCTCACAGGTACATCCAAACGATACTGTATCTCAAAAGCATTGTCATTTGTAGAAGACATGTAAATCTCTTTTGGCTTGCCTTCTGCGTAGATTTCACCTAAAAAATAAAATTCTTTTGTCTCTTTATCATCTTTATTTTTTCTTACAAACAAGAAAATACGATTTTCTTTATCTTCTTCGCACATCTTATAAATATGTTGTGCATCACTAGAAGTGATTTTTCTAGGATGCTTAGATAAAGCTATCAATTCACTTTCTGAAATAAACCTATCTTCGTATGCTATTGCATCATCTGCCTTATCATAATTAATAAATACTGGCATTGTCTTTGTCTGTTTGTCATAGAAGTATCCACCAATATTTTGGGCATTCATGTTTCTTTGCCACCCCAATAAACGGCAAACATCTTCATATGTGTATTTTTGATACAAACAAAAATCTGTGTCTTTATATGTATGACTATAATATGCTTGATTTCTTTGCTCACTAAATGTCAATACTTCTAATACCATATTGCGAAACGCATCATGTTCCAACATTTTTTTAAAATGTGCTGTCAAAAAATACTGTCCATTTTCTTTGACAATCAAATCACACATAGCATACTTTTTTCTCTCATCCTCTTTTGCAAACAAATTCATCAAATTTCTTTCTATAGAATCGATGGTTCTACATGACAAATTATGTCTCTGCAATACATTCGTCTTTTCTTGGCATATCAATTCTTTTAACAATTCCGTTTCATAATTTCTTTTAAAAGCGACTACTTTTTTAGACAAGAATTCCAAAATCATTGTTTCAGATGAATTGCACTGCACCGTATAATTTGGTTCAACTTTTTTCAAAAAAGCATAATATGATCCACATTTTTCAAAAATCTTCATAACATCGATTGCACCATATTGTTGATAATCATGTATTGTTGGAATTCTGCCTAATTTATACTTCAATGTTGTATAAGAATCTTTCAAAAGTTTCATATCATTGGTACGCGCACAATCGATAGATGCAAAAATTCTTTTCTTCGAGATTTCATCAAAATGAATCGTAGAACTGCCTGGTATGATACGTGCACCTTCCATCACATACCGACGCATCGTATCTTTGTTATATGTACGATCACCTGATAAAGCTATAGGAATCATATAATTGTTGGTATAATTACCAATAAAATCTAAAATAACGACATACTCTTTATTTTTATATTTCCGCAATCCTCTTCCCAATTGTTGAACAAATATAACAGGACTTTCAGTAGGTCTTAACATAATCACTTGATTAATTTCTGGTATATCCACACCTTCATTAAAAATATCGACTGTAAATACATAATCTAAAGCATCTTCGTTTGTGTCCCGTACTAGTTGCGCAACTACATTTTGACGCTCCTGCTGTGAAGCAGAACCAGTTAACACACGTGTGCAATAATACTGACCATTTGGCTTTTTCCGTGTATTGAACTTTTCAGATAATTCTCTAGCTTCTTCTTTCCTACTACAAAAAATCAACCCTTTTACGCGATTGCCACTATACCCATAATATTCTGCATTTTGTAGAATATATGAAACTCTTTCCTCACATACCAAATTTGAAAAATTCTTCAATTGCGCATCATGACCATCCCCATTTACAAAAAGGTCTGTAATACCAAAATAATGAAATGGACACAATAGGTTTTCTTCTAGTGCTTGCTGAAGGCGTATTTCGTACGCAATATTATGATCAAATAAGCTATAAATATCGTAATTCGTAGTATCTGGACTAGCTGTCATACCTAACCAAAATCCAGGCTGAAAATATTGCATGATTTTTTGATAACTCGTTGCACCAGCGTGGTGACATTCATCTAAGATAATGACCTCAAAATCTGTTGGAGAGAATTGCGTATAGATTTCTTCTTTTGACAACATTTGCATTGTTGCAAACAAAAAATCAGCATCCATATCTTTTTGATTTCCTGACAAAATCCCATACGTTCTCTCATTTCCAAATACACGTTTATAGCTCTGCATCGATTGTCTAGCAATTTGTTCACGATGCACAACAAACAATACGCGTTTAGGGGCCATTTTCTGCATTGCAAAAGCTGAAGCATATGTTTTCCCTGTTCCTGTAGCAGACAGCAACAAAGCCTTATGAATATTCTTATTACGCATTTCTAATACATTATTTATAAAAGCCTTTTGCATGGCATTAGGTTTAAGGAAACCCTGTGTATAAACTTGATAACGTGCTTTTTGCGCATCTCGTAATTGTTTTTCTCGACAAAATGATTCACGATACACATCCAAACATTCATCCATACACTTAGTATTTGCATCATTCCACAAAGTATCAAAAGCTTCTAAAATTTGTTGCGTCATTTCACCATGTATAGTTGTTACAAATTTTGTGTTCCACTCGCGATTTTTTGTAACCGCCGTCAATGTCATGTTCGAACTACCTATTATAATATGATAAATTTCGCCCTTTTGAAAAATATACCCCTTCGTATGAAATCCACCAGTTTCTTCATTCGTACATAACATGCGTACTTCTAAATTTTGAAATTGCGACAATTTTGCCAATGCTTTAGGGTCTGTAAAGGAAAGATAATCCGTTGTTAAAATCTGACCGTGTATATTTTTATCTTCCAATTCTTTAAACACTTGAAGCAATGGTGTAATTCCACTAAGTGTGATAAAAGCAACACTGATTTTAAAAGAATCACAATTCGATAATTCATTTTCTAAAGAAACCAAGACTTTCTTACCTTTCATTGGGTCATTTGAAAGAAATTCAGGTTGCCAAGACACTGAAGAATGATAAGTATAATCGATAGAAGCAGTGCGAAATCCAGATAGAATTTCATTTTCTGTATTTTCATGCGTATTCATAAGTTATCCTCAAATGTAGATCCATTATAGCAGCTTGAAAATATAAATTAATATAGACTATTATAATTTCACGTAATATCATCACAAAGATAAAGCAATCAAAATTCAGCATAACTAAGCTATTTTCTAATAAACTCTTTTCTTTTAACTGTCAAACAATAAACTATTAAGTGAATCCGTTT
>CALBJM010000333.1 GCA_937893225.1 uncultured Erysipelotrichaceae bacterium
AATATCTTTACCAGAATTGTCTAAGGAAATCGTTTTGATCATCATTGAAAGAGCAAATAGTGCTGGTATTTCATGGAATTTTTCTCAAAAAGAGACAGAATTGCCATATCCATATTTGTATGGTAGTCCGTTACATTTGCGTCAAATCTTTTTGAATATCTATGGAAATTGTATCAAATATAACAAACCCAATGGTTCTATAACAACGCGTTTGAAGTGTTTAGGTGAAAAAGATGGATATTGTACTTATCAATGGATCATATCTGATACGGGTATTGGTATGAAAAAATCCTATTTAGAACATATTTTTGAACCATTTTCACAAGAAAAACAAGATGCAAGGAGTGTATACCAAGGCACTGGGCTTGGCATGACGATCGTTAAAGAACTCATAGAACAAATGCACGGAACGATACAGGTAGAAAGCGAATATGGTGTTGGATCATCATTTACGATTACGATTCCATTTGAAATAGCGCCTGCTCCTACTACTAATCCTATCGAAATGAAAAAAACGGATTTACATGGGGTGCATGTTTTATTAGCAGAAGACAATGTAATCAATGCGGAAATCATGGAAGCTTTGTTAGATGATCAAGGCATTTCAACAATTGTTGCTCAAGATGGTAAAGCAGCACTCGATATCTTTTGTGCAAGTAAGATAGGTGAGTTTGATGCAATATTGATGGATGTGATGATGCCGGTCATGGATGGTATAGCTTCTACACAAGCAATTCGAAAGTTAGACAGAAAAGATGCGAATACAATTCCTATTATTGCTTTGACTGCGAATGCTTTCGATGAAGATGCAAAAAAGTGTATCAATGCAGGGATGAACGCGCATATGTCTAAGCCGGTTGATATGGATAAACTTATAGATGTTTTATCGAAATATGTGAAAGAATAATGTTATATGGAATATATAAAGATAACAAAAGATACGATTGATACTGAACATATTTGTTGTGCTATGTCAGGAAAACAAAGTGTTGTAAAAAAAGAGTGGTTGAAGAAACGTTTTGATGAAGGACTTATTTTTTATCGTAGTGTAGAACGTGGAAAGTGTTTTGTTGAGTATATTCCTGCAGAAAATGCTTGGATACCAATAGATGCAAAAGAGTATTTGTATATTGATTGTTTGTGGGTTTCTGGGGCATTGAAAGGACATGGGTATTCGAATGATTTGTTGAATGCGTGTATTCTTGATGCTAAAAAAAGTAAAAAATATGGGTTTTGTATTTTATCTGCAGAAGGGAGAAAAAGAGAGTTTCTTGTGGATGCAAAGTATCTAATACATAAAGGTTTTCAAGTAGCAGATAGATCAGATTGTGGAATTACTTTAATGTATTTGCCGCTTGTAAATGATGCGAAAAAACCACAATTTTTACAGTGTGCAAAACATCCGAAAAGTAATTCAAATGGTTTTGTTTTGTATTATACAGATCAATGCCCGTTTACATATTATTGGGTTCCTCGTATTCAAAAAGTAGCTAAAGAGAATCATATTGCATTGCAAGTACATCACATAACAGACAAACAAAGTGCGCAGAGCGTGCCCGCTCCAGTTACAACATATGCATTGTTTTGTGATGGTGAATTTATCACACAAAGTATATTGTCAGATAAGAAATTTATGAAACTAGCGGAGAAATTGGTTCATAAATGATGCATTTGTGGTTTGTGATTGCATAAAAAAATACAAAACGGTATAATTGTGCATGTAAAACGTTACGAGAAAAGAATATGGCTGATAGTAGCATAGCATAGAGAGGAATCAGTTTGGTGAAATGGTTCTGTTATGTGTTCAGTGAGTTCGCTTTTCCATGTGAAGCTAATCCCTTCCGTTTACTCACGTTACGAGAAAATCAAGGTGCGTATCTTTTAGGATACGAATCAGGATGGTACCGCGTTATTTGACGTTCCTGTTTTAGGAACGTTTTTATTTTATTTGGAGGAAATTATGAGCGACAAGATTACAGAAGTTCAGAGTGCTGCGCTTGAAGCAATTGAAGGTGCTTCAGACCTAGCTGCACTTCAAGAAGTCAAAAACACCTATCTTTCTAAGAAGGGTGCAATTACTGGCTTAATGAAAGAAATGAAGGATCTTCCTAAAGAAGAAAAACCAGCATTTGGACAAAAGGTCAATGTTTGTAAGCAAGTAGTTACAGAAGCTTTAGAAAAGAAACAACAAGATTTAGAAGTTGCGGCTACTGCAGCAAAACTTGAAAAAGAAAGAATCGATATTACTTTACCGGCAGATTCTTTTAGAATTGGCACAACACATCCTTTAATGTTGATTCAAAAGGAAGTAGAAGATTTGTTCCTTGGTATGGGATATAAGATTGCTGAAGGACCAGAAGTTGAAAAAGATTATTATAACTTTGAGTTAGCAAATATTCCTAAGGATCATCCAGCAAGAGATATGCAAGATACTTTCTATATTGATCCAAATACTTTGCTTAGAACACATACAACAGCTATGCAAATGAGAGAGCTTGAAAAAGCGCATGGACAAACACCAATCAAGTTGATTTGCCCAGGTAAGGTGTATAGAAGAGATGATGATGATGCAACACATTCTCATCAATTTATGCAGTGTGAAGGTCTTGTCGTTGGAGAACATGTAACACTTGCAGATTTGAAGGGTACTTTAGAGTTTTTAGCAAATAAAATGTTTGGAGAAGGTAGAGAGATTCGTTTTAGACCTTCTTACTTCCCATTTACAGAACCATCTGTAGAAGTAGATGTTTCTTGCCCATTCTGTAATGGTAAGGGTTGCAGTGTCTGCAAAGGTTCTGGTTGGATCGAAATCTTAGGTGCTGGTATGGTTCATCCGCATGTTTTGGAAATGAATGGTTTTGATCCTGAAAAGTGCAGTGGTTTTGCGTTTGGTGTTGGTTTAGAGAGAGTTGCAATGTTGAAGTATGGTATTAATGATATTCGTAATTTCTATACAAATGATGCGCGTTTCTTAAAGTTGTTTGATCGTTTTGACTAAGAGGAGGAAAGAAAGATGAGATTAAGTTATAAATGGTTGAGTGAATATGTTGATCTATCTGATGTGACTCCTGAAGTACTTGCAGATAAGATGACAACTGCTGGATTGGAAGTAGAAGGTATCGAGCCTATGGCACAGGCTGAAGGGCTTGTGATTGGTGAAGTTGTTGAATGTGAAGATGTTGAAGGAACCCATCTTCATAAAACATTGACAAATGTTGGTGATAGAACATATCAAATTATTTGTGGTGCACCAAATTGCCGCAAAGGTTTAAAAGTCATTGTAGCTTTGCCTGGTGCTAAATTACCTGGTGGAACAATAGAAGCCAAGCCTTTGCATGGGTTGGAATCCAATGGCATGCTTTGTGCATTGTTTGAGCTTGGTGTAGATAAAAAGAGTTTAAGACAAGATCAAATCGATGGTATTGAAGAATTACCATTAGATGCACCTGTAGGTGAAACCGATGTACTTGGTTATCTTG
>CALBJM010000334.1 GCA_937893225.1 uncultured Erysipelotrichaceae bacterium
GAGAGGACCCATATCTATCTGCAATACTAGTAATCATACTAATAGAACGAATCGTACCTTCCATTGTTGGAAATGTCATATATGTATAACTGTTCGATACTTTTGGCTTACCATCTACAACATTAGTATTGTTGGAGAAGTTTTGGTAGTTCATTGTAAAGCCACTACCAGCAATACCAGCTAAAAATACATGTGTACTAGCCTTTTTATTTGCTGAACTAGTAGTATTACTACTTTCAATGTGATTATAATTGGCATCATACGTTTCATTTAAAGTTTCAGTACCAACTTTGATATCTCCACCAGAATAACAATTGGTAACGGTATCTTGTAAAGCCCCACATAATCCACCTATACGAATGAAATTTCCATACGGAGCTATTGTGCCACTATTATAATCTCCTAAGTAATTTTTTTCATCATTGCGATTATTCCACTTATGCGTAGCATTTTCTTCAATGTGAACGACGGCAGAACTATTTTGAATATTTACATTTGCCACGCCAACTAAACCACCTACGTTAACTTCGCCTAATGTAATTTTATTCGTACTATTATCCACGATGTTATACCCAGCAATCGCACAATTGAAAATTGGTCGATTACTCGTAGGGTTTCCTGATTCATCTTGATAGTCATAGGCTATTCCAACCAAACCACCTATTACATAGGCACCTGCATTATCCCTGTAGATTTTGTCTCGTTCATTGTCATCAGTGCCAGTATAGCTCAAATCAGTTATACGTTCTATTGTAGCTTTATTTGTACTATACAAGATAACATTTCGAATATCTGCCCCAACTGTAACACCAAATAAACCAACTGAAAAACTATCTGACTGTATGTTTAATTCCGATATTTTATAACTTCGTCCATTAAAAGAAGAACCAAACCAAGCATATAAAGTTGCATTATAACTTAAACTATTATTAACTGTTACAGTACCTTTTCCTTGCCCTGCAATAGGACTAAAGTTCGTAATAGAAGTCGCATTTATATCATGTGTTTGTAGAAATTGTAAATCATAATTACTGTTGTTATTAGCTTCTTTTTGGCTTTGCTTACCTTTAGTATCTTTAGGGATTGATGTATACATTAAATAATTAAAATGTGAATATTCGCTACTCGTAACTAATTCCGTGCAAGAATGTGTTGCACTATTCCAATTGATATATTGTAATTGTTGTGCACTACGTATTTCATATGGGATATCTTTCTTACCAATTTCAACATTTCCTATAGCAAGTGCATTTCCGAAGAAAGGACTAATTGTAAATGTTTCTGTAAATGTTTCCGTTGCTGTGCCTTGTGTCAATGTGATTTGACCATTCTTCACAGAATCATTCCCATTATTTCCACCAGACATGTAGATATAATCCCCATCAGCTGCATACTTTGTTGTATGCGGATAGAACTTGAAGCTAGGAAATTGCACTTCAAGAGAATTCTTTGCACCTTGGTTTATTTTATCATCACCTGACATAGCAATATTCGTTCTTTGAATAGATTCAATCGTATGGTGCTTATCTACATAATATCCATATCCATACTCTGTAATAACACCACTATCATCATGTTCTTCACACAATGTTGAATTTTTTACAGTTTTTTCAGCTTGTGCATTATACCCAACAAATGAAATCTTATAGCCATTATTGTTTCCGGATTCTTCTTTTTCCCAATAGAAAACACCAAATTCTCCGAGTTTAGGAATGACAGTCCATTCGCCAAAATGAACAAACTCACCTTTTGCATTTTTTACAACAGGACGGAAAGGATAACTGCTATCAGCATTATCTATTTTTGAGATATCACATTTAAATGAACTTGTTGCAGTAACAGAATCTTTAGCAATCTTTGCCATTTCATCATAATCTAAAGCTTTACCAATAGAAGCATTCTTAGAGTTTGTATTAGATGAAAGTGAACTATCACCATAAGAATACAAATCATCCACAAATTGATAACTACCATCTGAAAGATAATAATTATATTTTTGTAAACCATCATCACCGTATGGTCCAAAAGCATATGCATACGTACCATTACCTGATGCTGTTAAAGCACTTGCACAATAAGATGAATTTATAGAACCACTATTGTATGCATTAAATCCAGCAATAATCGTTTTACCACCAGTTGCGTTACTAGAAATATGAGCCAGTGCATAACAATTATTGATTGTTCCATTGTTGTAACCAACAAAACCACCTGCATAACACTGTGCATCATGCATCTGTAAGTTTAATTTAGGATTATCTGCAGAAGTATTTGTAATCGTACCTTCGTTATACCCAACTAAACCACCAAAGTACAATTTACTATTCGCAAAACCATAAATCGTTCCATCACTTTTATTCTTTTGTGCAAGATAGTATCCAGCAACAGCACAATTATATATATTCCCTTTACTATACCCAGCTAAAACGCCACCATATACAGAAACGTTTGCTGTTGGAGAAGTTTCTCTTTGCACTTTAAATGAATAACCATCTTTGTTATATTGCGTTACTAAGAATACATTTTGAATAGATGCTGATTGGTCTACATAACCAAACATACCTATATAGTTACCATTTTTTGTCTCGAAGCCAACACTATCAATTGTATGGTAGTTACCTTCATAAGTTCCTAAGAAAGAAGATTTTTTTGAAGTACCAATAGGGTTTTGTGCCGTTACAGATGTTTTTGATTCATTGTAATAATCCTTCCAATTATATGAGGAATAGTCAATATCACGTTCTTGTCTAAAGAGCATATTTCCTTTTCCAAGATTTCTATAACCAGAATCATAAAATTTTGAAAGGTTATAGAGATGTCTAGGAGAACGAATACTCACTGCACGCACAGAAGATATTGGAGAATCTGCATCACTTACAGCATTCACAGTTCTCGCAAAATGTGGATTATAGTCAAAATAACTCGTTTTTCCTGCAGACCCATTTCCATTCATCGGTGTAATTGCCAATCGTTTATAAAAATTATTGATAGCTTCATCTGGATTGTTCAATTCATTTGGCAACGAAAAAATATAGTATGTAATTCCTGATATTTTTGCTTCTTTTGCTTTGCTTATGTCAGAAGTATCGATTGTATATTCATTTGATCCATCTGTTACTTTTATAGAAGTTGGACGGTCTGTATTCGTTTCTGCATAGATAATTCCATAGCCATCTCCAACAATCGTTCCTTCCTCTAAAGTTGAAATATCTGCATTTGCACCTTCAAATCCATATACACGAGATGCACCTGTATATTGTTCAAAGTACACCAAAGCTCCTGGATTAAAATCAGCATTCCAGTCACCATAATGTTCTAATCCAATGATTCTTGGAGATGAATAGTTACTTAAGGATTGTCCCATTAAAGAATATGGCGTAACTGCTTTATCAGATTGTAAAGTGAAATTTCTATCTAATTCAGAATCATTCGTTAAAACTTTGCCAACAGATTGTTCATCTGTATGTGTATTGGCTTTCCAATAATATACATTGAGAACTTCACCATTAGGTTTAGGTATTGTGGCATAGTATTTTCCTGAAATTTCACTACTTCCTGCATTTTCACTACTTTTATCAGTTACTTTATTGATTCCATTATTTTCATTTTTGTTGTAACAAGAAATAATGCTATAAGAATTTTTTAAAGAAAAGTTACCACTCTGTTTTGCAATTAATCCAGCACCAATAGACGATTCATTAACATCAAGTCCAATAAAACCAGCAGTATATGTACTATCAATTGACAAATTTCCAGAAGACTCTGCAACTAGTCCAGCAACTTCACTGCCATAAAAATAACTATCTGCATAAGATTTTGTAATTGTAAGACTATTATTATTTTTTGCTACAAGTCCACCAGTTATAGAACCGTCTAAACCTAATACTGTAGAAGCAAAACTATTGTCAATCGTCAACTCTCCTTCATTTTCACCAACTAAACCACCTACTACATTTCCTTGTATCCAACGAATGGATTCTAATTTCTTATCAGAAGAAATAGATGAAGGAATATCGTTATTGGCTGCACTTAAATATACTTGCACATTTTGCAATTCCACTTTTGCGTCTGATCCTACAGTACCAATAAAACCACCAACAACTGTACTCCTATTATCTGCAAGAACTCTTGCACCAACTAAAGAAATATCATGTATATTCAGAGTTTGCTTATCTGCAACCTTAGAAAATAAACCATATGAAGAAACATCCTTTTTTATTGCTGTAGTTAAATTCAAAATTGATCTACTTGTGCCATCTTCTGAAGAAATCAAATCAACTAATTGTTCATTCTTGATTGATTTAAAGTTAGGAACACTCACTGTAGAAGTACTACCATCTGCATTCAATTTCGTGATGGTTGTCATTCCATTGAAATAGCCATTTTTATATGCTTCATAGAACTTTGTTTGATTTTCATCACTTGATGTATCTAAAAATGAAATATCATTATAAATTTTAGCCGTTGCTACAGGATTTTTCTTTTTTCCATTAACAAGAATGACAGAATTAACAAGAACGCCAGAACTTTCATCAAGATTTTGAAGATGTCTACCGCAAGAAATACGCGCACTATTATCTGTTGTAGCTTGCAAAGAAGCTTTTAAATTTTGCACAACAGAATTCGTCTCTTCGTATCCAAACAAACTATTTCCTTTTGCTATTTTTTCATCTCCAGCAATCGTATTATCAATACTATTCCCATTATATGCTTTTACTGTTGCTTTCAAAGTGAGTTCACTACCTGCAACAAGTTTTGTCGTATGCTTTGATTTAGATCCATACAACCAATCAAATCTCTTTGCATCTTCTGAAAGATTATCTAAATTAAACGTAAATGTGTAATTCGCTCCAACGCGTGAAACAGATACGTAAGGTGAGTCATTTTTTACACCACTTTCTTCTCCTGCATCTTGGAATTTCCATTGTCCGTCCTTATCATAATATGTATAGCTTACAGAATTTCCGTATGTATCTGATAAAGTAAAGGTATACAATAAACCACGTTTTAATCCACTTGGTTTACGTGCTTTCACGACTGCTGTATTAATTTCTTCGTTGGAATTAATATGTGCATACGTAATAGACAAGCTCGATGTATTACTTCCACTACTAGCAGTAGAACCACCATAATATCCAACTCTTGCATCTGTACCACCATTAGCAACAGAAGCTTTTCGATTATCTTTTGAACGATACGCATCTAAATACGTCGATTTTCTACTCTGATAATCAGTAGTAACATCTACTTTTTTATTGCTACCATCATCAAATTCATCTTCACTATAATACACTGCATACACGCTAGGCACACTAATTGTTGGCTGTGTAGACTTATCCTTTTCACCAGTTGCAGTAGTATGCATCGTTGCATATGGAATGATTTCAACTACCCAATGCCCTTTTTGCAAGCCATCATCTAAAACAGAATCTGTTACAATTTGCTGAGTAGCATCACTTAAAGAACCACTTGCATTTTTACCATTCGTAAAATAGTAAATATCCTGATAAGCAACTATCTTACTATTCTCTTCATCTGGCTCTTCAGGTGATTCATAATCATATGGAAAATTTTGCATCGAATCTGTCAGCAAAGTCAAACCACTCGTCTTTGAAGGATTGTACGCATCAGTATTCCCCTTCGTATACAATTCCGTCAATCTATCCTGCACTGCAGTATAAATGATCTTAGCCTTATCATCTAATTCCTTTTGTCTAAGATTTCTTTGTATAGCAAAAATAGCTGGTATAGCCAACGCAAACAATATAACAATAATTGCTACAGTCATTAACATCTCTGCTAATGTGAAGCCCTTCTTATTTTTCTTCTGATTTCTATATAAAATATTTCTACTCATAATCTCACTTTTACGTATAAATATACAACTTATAGTATAGCAAAATCCCACACCCATTACATGACAATTATCTGAACTTTATGCCATTTTTCTCATTCATTCACAACTAAATATACAAAACAAAGTTATAAATAAGTTTTTCACTTCAAATAACCACTTTTTTACTAAATTTTCTTGAACTAACATAGGGTGTACATGCTATAATGCTTTCGTCTAAAGACTAGTAGGGAGATTATAAACAATGAAAAAGACAAACAAAAAGGGCTTTACATTAGCCGAATTACTCGTTGTAGTAGCAATCATTGCTGTATTAGTTGCTATCGCAATTCCAATTTTCACATCACAGTTGGAGAAGTCTAGAGAAGCTACAGATGAAGCAAATATTCGTTCTGCATATGCAATCGTACAAACAGCTTCTTTAACACAAGATACGCAAGAGGAATTAACTAAGCAAAACACAGAAGATATTAAATATACTGTAACAGGTGCTGAAGGTTCTTATGTTTATAAAGCAGAAATTACATTGAAGCAACAACAAGATAAATGGCAATCTGGTGCACCAAACATTGGCGGTGTCGCAGTATCTGATGATGTTGCAAAAAAGAATGGAAAAGTAGCCGTAACTTATACACAATCAACAGGAAAAACAACTATTACAGCAGTAACAGCTGGATAAAAAATAAAAAGAGGAATTTCTTTAATTCACAGATTTCCTCTTTTTCTTTATAACCACTTTATCATCATTTAGTTAATTTTATAGAAGCAGTAACTTCGTTATTAGTACTGTCCCAAGTAAATGTGACAGTACCATCTTTAGCTGGTTCTGTTGTAGTACTTCCTTTTAAATTTGAAGGAAAATCGAACTCGTTTTGCCAACCGGATTTTGTCTGTTTTAATTCCACGTCATATGCTGATAAGTCAGTCATATCTTCGCCTGTTAATGCATTAGATGAAATTTCTGCATAAGCAGCACGAATATTAGCGGCATCTACTGCTTCTCTAGACTTTTCTAACTGTGATGTGAAAATTGGAAGTTATATATATGAAAAGCACAATGTAGTAGATTGGGATATACAGAATGGTCTTTTCCTTACTTTACTTCTATTGGGGCAGTAGATAATGATGGATATTCATCAAATCTTTTTTTACCGCCAAACATAGCAACTTTCATTTACTGAATTTAGATTATTATAATCTAGATTCAGTAAATATAACTAGCGAGTTATTTTTTTATAATTTCTGCAACAATACATACATTTAATGTCTATATGCAGATATTTGATACTTTTTTTTCTACTAAAATTAGCCTTAAAGCATCTCTTGATTTTTAATGTTAAAAGACTATATTTCTAGTTACGCATGGAAAGAGGAGAAGTAATATGTCAAAAAGGTTCCAGAAAGGTTTCACTCTAGCTGAATTGTTAGTTGTAGTTGCTATTATAGCCATATTGGTAGCTATTGCTATACCAGTATTTACAAGTCAGATACATAAAGCAAAGGTAAGTGCAGATTTAGCAAACTTAAGATCATATTACTCTGAAATTCAAACAGACTATATTGAAACAGGTAAGTACAACGATTTAGTTCCTAAACAAGATAATGGTTTTAATAAAAATAAACGTATTGTTCATTTAAATGGAACAGTAACGATGCTTCAAGGTGGGTTTTATTCTGTTGCTCGGTTAACTAAAGGTGGGTATCAAATTAGTTATTATTGTGATGACTATATGAATCATTTGAAGAATCCAGAATGTTTAAAAGTAATTGGTTAAATCCTAATATAAAACGCAGAGATGTATATTGGACATTTCTGCATTTTTTAGATGAGTATAAGTTTTTAATCGATATATAAATTATCTAATGGAATGAGTTGGACATCTTCTCTTTCTTTACTATTGAATCCTGAACGAGAGAAGAATACATATTTGTAACACTTCATTCCCGTAGCATTTACTTGTTGTATTTCTTTTTCTATAACTTCGTCTGTGATTTGTTTTTTCTTAAATTTTACTTCATAGAAAACATATCCATTTTCATCTTTTGTGACAACATCAAATTCACCATTTGTGTGTTGCGATGGATTGTCATAGTAATATTTTCCAATTTCTTCTATAACTGGTTCTATTTGTCCAGCTACGTTTTTGCGTATTAGATATTGTTTGCAAATATCTTCAAAGATATGTGGGACATAATTTGCTTCGAAGTCTTTTTCAATGTATTTCTTATAGAATATTTCGGAATCCATAATTCTTAGTTGAGAAGAGTATCTAAAAATGTATCTATAATAGAACAAAGAAAGATTGTCTGAAATATAGTAACCAGCTTTCTTTTTGTTTGTACGATCATTGATTGGTGCAATTTTTGTTATGACTTCCATTTTTATTAGTTTTTCTAGAACAGCAGCTAAAGTCGGACTACTAGAAACATGTGACTGATCAAAAATATCAGTAAACTTTGAATACCCTTTAGCAAGTGCTTCAAATACTTCATTCGCATTTGTTATTTTTGATATTTCAGCTTTTAAGTACATAGATACTTCATTTTCTAGTCTTGCATCTGGAGAAGCAATTAAATCGATAATGTTTTCTTGAACACTGATAGAATCATCAATCAAACGATTATAGTATGGAATACCACCAAATACAGAATATATCCTAACTTTATCTTCTTCGCTAAATGCTGGATAGAATAAAGAACTCTCATAATAATCCATTTGCTTTAAATCAATTGTTAAATCAACTCTTCCATACAGTGGATTAGCATGTAATAAAAGACTCTTCATGACATCTACATAAGACCCCAAAATAATGATTGATAATCTCGAGTCATCTCTATACTTATCTATCAAAGATTGAAGAATACTATCCATTCCAGAAACACTTTCTTTTAGATATGGATATTCATCTAAAACTAAAATAATGTGTTCTCTCTTAGATAATTCAAAAATATATTCAAGAATTGACTCTATACTAGAATATCCAAGCTTTGGCAAATCAAAACACTCAGAAACAATTTTCCCTAAGCTTACTGCATTGTTTTCTTCTGTAACTTGCTTGCATTCATAATAAATACTTTTAACATCACAGTTTTTTAACACTTGCTTAACTAACTCACTTTTACCAACACGTCTTCTTCCATAGATGAGTGTAAAAGTCAATTCTTCTCTTTTTGTGATTCTATCTAATCTATTTAGCTCATTCTTTCTTCCAATAAATTTCATATGTACTCCAGTATTTTACTCAAATTCATTTTAGTCATTTTCGTTTGAGTAAAGTATAACATGATTGAATTAGAGAAAAGCAAAAAAAGCAATATAACAACAAAATAAAATTTTTACACTTTTCTATATTAATTTGCAGGCAATAAATACAATTTTCTATATTAATTTCAGTTCAAAAGGATTGTGTCAATAATTTTGTGTAAACAATTGTAACTTTGTAAGTGTTAAAT
>CALBJM010000335.1 GCA_937893225.1 uncultured Erysipelotrichaceae bacterium
TGGTGTGAGAGGTCGGAAATAAATAAAATATTATTTATTTCCTCCTACTCGATTTTAGGTGTGCGTCGGGCATGATGCGCATCCAGTATAGAATAAACTGTACCACAGGTATTTACCACCAAGTGTAGTGAACTACGTCCTTAGTCCTAAAGTACTAGCCATAAGAAAAGCGGAGAGACCGAGATTGGTCAATCCGCTAGTATACTATCAAAGAAGGTCGTGAAAACAATACAAACGTAGCACCGTTCACTCTACTCTATTTAATATTTGATTTCTTTAAATTGTTCCCAAGGCAAGTCTTTTTTACCAAAGTGTCCATAGTTGACAGTTTGTCTGTATATAGGTCTTCTAAGATCAAGTTCTTGAATGATATTTGCAACTGAAAAATCAAAATTCTTTAATATGATTGCTTGTAATTCATCGTCGGAGAACTTACTTGTTCCAAAAGATTTAATATACACAGAAATTGGCTGTTGAACACCGATTGCATAGGAAAGCTCTAATTGACACTTGTGTGCTAAACCATTTGCAACAACATTCCGACAAACGTAACGCGCATAATATGCAGCAGAACGATCGACCTTTGTTGGATCTTTAGAAGAAAAACATCCTCCACCGATTGGGGCATATCCACCATATGTATCCACAACGATCTTTCTGCCAGTTGTGCCAGAATCTCCCCAAGAACCTCCAAGTACGAATGAACCGGATGGATTAATTAAATACTTTGTATTTTCGTCTACAAGAGATGGATCGATCACAGGCTTGATTACATTGTCCATGACACATTTTTTGATTTCTTCTTGCGTGACATCTGCTGTGTGTTGTGTGGATACAAGAATTGTGTCAACTCTGCTGAGTTTTCCGTCAATGTATTCTGCAGTGACTTGTGTTTTGCCATCTGGTCTTAAAAATGGTGTTTTACGGCGTACTTCTTCAAGTTTACGAGCAAGTTTGTGCGCTGTAATGATTGCATAAGGCATAAATTCTTCTGTTTCATCATCTGCGTAACCAAACATAATACCTTGATCACCGGCAGAAATTTCATCGTGTGCAACAGCACCATTGATTTCAGAAGATTGCTTATTGACTTTTACGAGAACATGATATTCTTCATCATAACCTATTTCTTTCATTACATTTAATGCAATCTTTTCGTAATTGATTTCTGCTTTTGTTCCTGCTTCACCATAAACAAGAATTAAATCATCTTTAATTGTTGCTTCAACAGCCATATGGCTTTGAGGATCTTGACGAATTGCTTCATCAAGGATGGAGTCTGCTATAAGATCGCAGACTTTGTCTGGATGTCCGCTTGTAACGGATTCTGATGTGAAATAAAATTTTGACATGAAAAAAACCCTTCCTTTCGTTTGTCTTTTTGAACGAACTATGAAAGAGCCAAATTTACTCTTTCTTAATCGCTACCAGCTGTACCACCTTATCTTCTGTTTGAAGACAGGTTGGTATGAGGATTATGGAGCTGGTCCTCTAACCTCATTCTTGATTAAAGACATTGATATTAAACCATCTTGTATCCATCAGGTCAATATTTCAAATTGTGTATGTTAAGAAAACATGTAAGTAAGATTTACAATGTTATAATATTCGAGAAGGGGGAGAATAAATGAATTTTAATTTAAAACCTGATACAAAAGAAACGGTTCTAGCATTATCTCTTTCAGGCATTATAATTGTTTCTTTTTATTTGATCATATCAAATATAAATATATTGGCGGGCGTATTTGGTGTAATATTTCATGCGCTTCTTCCATTTGTTTTTGGAATTATTATTGCTTTTATACTTACACCATTAAGAAATTTGACAGAAGAGAAATTGTTGAAAAAATATAAAATTTCTCAGAAAGCAAAAAGAAAAATTGGTGTTGCGGTTTCAATTATAGCTATGTTATTGATAATTATTGCTTTCTTTTGGCTATTGATACCACAAATGGCCTCTTCCATTGCCACATTTATTGGCAATTTATCAGATTATATATCCAATGGTCAAAAATTATTGGAACAATTTAATGGAGGTGACACAGAAGTATCTGATGTACTTATCAATGCACTGTATTCTGGTGCGGATGCATTAGCTAAATGGATGACTACTGCTTCTGGCGGCTTGAGTAGTATTGTTGGATATGTGGGAGATATTGTATCAAATATCACAAATTTCTTGATTGGTATTGTTATTGCATTGTATTTGTTGTTGGATTCAGAGAAGTTTACATTACAACTTAGAAAAGTTACATATAGTATTTTCCCAGTGAATTTTGCACGCTGGTTGTCTTCTGTATGCAGATTGACAACAGATATGTTTTATAAGTTTATTTCTGGTAAAGCAATAGATTCTTTGATCATAGGTATTATTTGTTATATTGGTTGTAAGATATTGAATATGCCTTATGCTGTGTTGATTGCGGTAATTATTGGTGTAACAAATATGATACCTGTATTTGGTCCGTTTATTGGTGCTGTGCCGTGTTTGTTGATATTAGTGATGATCGATCCTATTAAATCGTTAGAATTCTTGATCTTTATTGTAGTTCTTCAACAATGTGATGGAAACATCATTGGTCCTTATATTTTAGGAGATGCAGTAGGGCTGCCAACGTTTTGGGTGATGTTTGCAATCATCGTTGGAGGTGCGCTATTTGGTGTTGTAGGCATGTTCATTGGCGTTCCTAGCTTTGCGGTGATTTATACATTGTTGAAAAGAAATGTAGAAAATAGATTAAAAGAAAAGAATTTAACATTTGAAGAGTGATAGCAATTTACGTATATAAAAAATCCTGAGATATTCTCAGGATTTTTGTTAATCAAAATCGAACAACATTTCTTCATATAATGGTAGTTTATAGAAATTTCTAGATGCGATTTCTTCGTAGCGATCAATATATTTTCTGAGTTCTGCCATTGCAGGAACAACAGTTTCATAAATTTTCTTACCGCAAGCAAAGTCATCGCCAGCTTCATTAGCTTCTTTCCATAGCATAGTCATTCTTTCGGTAGCAGCATATGTATTATCAATTAATTCAGATAATTGTTCCATGCGCTTTTCAAAGAATTTTGGAGACTTTGCATTTGACTTGGAAGCTGCTTCAGCATAGAAATCATATTCTGCACTCATTGCTGGAAGAACATCTTTTCTGCCCATTTCAATCAAGGTTCTAACTTCGATATCCATCATGCGATCATATTGTTCTGCCATGATGTTTCTATTTGCATGTAATTCTTTTTCTGAATAAACACCAGTAGAAGTGAATAAATGAACGACAGAAGGGTCCTTAAGGATTTCTGTTGCTTCAATATAGCTCTTCACATTCGGTAACCCTCTGCGCTTAGCTTCTTTTACCCATTCATCTGAGTATCCATCTCCAGAGAATAAGATGCGTTTATGATCATGAATGATTTTTTTGCAAATTTCCAATGCTTTATCACGGATATCTGCTAAATACTTGATGCCTTCTAATTGGTCGGCGATGTCGTTGAGACTTTCAGCCATGATTGTATTGAGTACAGTATTCGCAAAAGATGCAGACATGCTAGAACCTAGCATTCTGAATTCGAACTTATTACCAGTAAATGCAAGCGGAGAAGTTCTATTTCTGTCTGTGTTGTCATGTGGAATGTATGCAAGTCCATTTACAGGATTGAAATCAGATACTGTATCTGCGGACACATTGATCTTCTTGTCTTTATAAATCGAGTATAGAACATCTTCGATATAACTGCCAAGAT
>CALBJM010000336.1 GCA_937893225.1 uncultured Erysipelotrichaceae bacterium
ATAAGGAACAACATATTACAATTCAGAATTCATCTGGCTTAAGTGACGATGAAATCGATAGAATGGTAAGAGAAGCTGAAGAACATAAGGCTGAAGATGATAAGCGTAAGGAAGACATTGAAACGAAGAACAAGGCTGAAGCATTCATCAATCAGATTGATGAAACTTTGAAGAGTGACAATGCTAACGTATCCGCTGAACAAAAGGCTGAAGTTCAGAAGTTAAGAGATGAGTTGCAAGAAGCTATTGACAAGAACGACATGGAAACATTGAAGACAAAGATGTCTGCTCTTGAACAAGCAGCTAACACAATGGCTCAACAAATGTACCAGCAGCAGGGTGCACAAGCTGATCCTTCCGCATCAGCTAACACAAATACATCTTCTAATGATGATGTAGTAGATGCTGATTTCAAAGAAAAGAATTAATGATCAAGAATGCGGAATATAATTTCCGCATTCTTATTTAGAATAAGTGAGGTTTTGTATGGCAGATAAGCGAGATTACTATGAGGTATTAGGCGTATCCAAAAATGCAACCGATGATGAAATCAAACGAGCCTACCGAAAGCTCGCTAAGAAGTATCATCCGGATTTGAATAAAGCACCTGATGCCGCTGAAAAATTTAAAGAAGTCAATGAAGCAAATGAAGTACTATCGGATCCTAAGAAAAGACAAGCCTATGATCAATTTGGCTTTGCTGGGGTAGATCCGAATGCTGCAGGTGCAGGTGGTGGATTCTCCGGGTTCTCTTCTGGTGGATTCGGAGGATTTGAAGATATTTTTGGTGATATTTTTGGAAGCGGTATGGGTGGATTCTCTTCCTCTTCATCTTCTTATAGAAGACAAGGTCCTGCTAAAGGCGAAGATGTGTTTAAGAGAATGAGTATTTCATTCATGGATGCATGTTTTGGAAAAACGGAAACGCTGAATCTGACTTTTGATGAACAATGTTCTCATTGTCATGGTACAGGTGCTGAAAGTCCTAGCGATATAGAAAATTGTCCAAGATGTCATGGCACAGGTATGGTAGAAACTGTACAAAGAACGATCCTTGGTGCAATGCGCACACAATCACCTTGTCCAGATTGTCATGGTACGGGGAAACATGTAAAGCGTGCTTGTCATCAATGTAATGGGCAAGGTTATGTGCGTAAGACAGTTCCTGTTGAAATCAAGATTCCTGCAGGTATTTCATCTGGTCAGCAGCTAAGAGTTAGCGGCAAGGGTGAACGTGGTGTCAATGGTGGACCAAATGGTGACTTGTTTATTGAAGTCAATGTTCAACCACATAAATATTTTTCGAGAGATGGAAAAGATATCTATCTTGATATTCCTGTAAGTGCAGTCGATGCAACGATTGGAACAAGCGTAGATGTGCCTACGATCGATGGTGACGTTACGATGAAGATTCCAGCTGGTACACAAGACGGTACAAAGCTCAGATTGAAGAATAAGGGTGTTGTTGATCTTAGAGGTGGTAAGAAAGGTGATGAAATCGTCACAGTTCGTATCAAGGTCAACGCTGACTTATCCAGAAGAGAAAAAGAACTTTATAAAGAATTACAGGATATACAAAACGCAGAGAAAAATGAAACTCTGTGGTCAAAATTTAAGAAACAATTCAGTTAATAAATGACTGAAGGAGGGTTTTTATGAATCCAGAAATTATGACAGAAATTCTCCAACAAATCATGAATAATGCCATTACCAAAGCACAAGAACATCATCACTCTGAAATTGCGGTAGAACATGTTCTATGTGCTATGGCAGAAGACGATACTTTAGATGGCATTTTTGAAAGAATTCATGTTCCAAAATCTAAATTTCTTACGATCGTTAAGAAATCTTTAGAAAATTTACCAAGTGTTGATGGTGCAAACGAATTAACAATGAATCGATATCTTGCTGAAGCATATCAGAAAGCTATGGATTACATGAAAAAACTTGGTGATACGTACATGAGCTCTGCAGATTTATTGATTGGCATTTTTGAAACCAATGCACCTATCTGCAAAGAACTCATGAATCAACTACATTTTAATCTACGTGATGTGATCAAAGCAGAAAATGAACGTAGAGGAGGTATGAAGATGGATGAAAAAACAAATGAGTCCCAGCTTGATGCCTTAAGTAAATATGGCAGAGATCTGGTACAAGAAGTTAAAGATGGTAAGATCGACCCTGTCATTGGTAGAGATGATGAAATTCGCAGAGTCATCGAGATTTTATCCAGAAAGACAAAAAACAACCCAGTTTTGATTGGTGAACCAGGGGTTGGTAAAACCGCAATTTGCGAAGGTTTAGCACAACGTATTTATCATGACGAAGTTCCGGAAGGATTAAAGAATAAAAAATTGATTGAATTGGATATGGGTTCTTTGATTGCTGGAGCAAAGTATAGAGGTGAATTCGAAGAGCGTTTAAAAGGTGTTTTAAAGCAAGTACAAAAAGCCAATGGGGATATCATCTTGTTTATTGATGAGATCCATAATCTTGTAGGTGCTGGTAAAACAGAAGGTTCAATGGATGCCGCTAACTTATTAAAACCATTGCTTGCACGTGGTGAGTTGCGTTGTATTGGTGCTACGACTTTTAATGAGTATCGTCAATACATTGAAAAAGATAGAGCATTGGAAAGACGTTTCCAAAAGGTACAGGTCGATGAGCCTACTGTAGATGATACTATAGCGATTCTTAGAGGTTTGAAAGAGCGTTTTGAAGCATACCACAATGTAACGATCAAAGATGAAGCACTTGTTGCTGCAGCAAAACTTTCTGATCGTTATATCACAGATCGTTTCTTACCAGATAAAGCAATCGATCTAGTTGATGAAGCTTGTTCTTCCATTCGTGTAGAATTGGATTCTATGCCAACAGAGTTATATGAATTAGATAGAAAACAAAAACTATTGAACATGGAACTCAAATCCCTTGAAGAAGAATCTGATGAAAAGGCTCTTGCTAGAAAAGCAGAAATTCAAAAAGAACTTGCCGATGTCAATGAAAAACTCGAAACTGGTGTTTCTAAATGGAATGCTGAAAAAAACAGTGATAAAAATGTTGCTGTTTTAAGAGAAAAGCTTGAAAAGTATAATCGTGATTTGGATTACTATAAGTATGAAAAAATGGATTATGCAAAAGCAGGAGAATTGGAATATAAGACAATTCCAGCTATCAAGCAGCAACTTGATGAGGCACAAAAGCTTTCTGACAATAAGAAAGAAAATGCATATCTCAAGAATGTAGTCGATGAAGAAGAAATCAATGAAATCGTTTCTCGTTGGACACACATTGATATTTCTAGACTCAAGAGTTCTGAAAAAGAAAAGATCCTTCATTTACAAGACTTCTTGGCAAAACGTGTCATGGGACAAGATGAAGCTTTACAACTCGTATGTGATGCTATTATGCGTTCAAAAGCTAATATCCAGGATGAAAATCGTCCTTTAGGTTCCTTCATGTTCTTAGGTCCAACAGGTGTTGGTAAAACAGAAGTTGCTAAAGCACTTGCACAACAATTGTTTGATGATGAAAGCAACATTATCAGAATTGATATGAGTGAATACATGGAAAAGTTTAGCGTTTCTAGATTGATTGGTGCTCCTCCAGGATATGTAGGCTATGAAGAAGGCGGACAGCTCACAGAACAAGTGAGAAGACATCCATATTCCATTGTATTATTAGACGAAGTAGAAAAAGCACATCCAGATGTGTTCAATATCTTACTGCAAATCCTTGATGATGGTAGAATCACAGATTCTAAAGGCGTAACTGTTGATTTTAAGAATACGATCATTATTATGACAAGTAACTTAGGTGCAGAATATGCCTTTGAGAAAGATCCAGAAGAAAGAAGAAAGCACTATGAAGATGCTGTACATGCATTCTTCAAACCGGAGTTTGTTAACCGTATAGATGAAATCATTGTCTTCAATTCTCTAGGTGTAGAAGTACAGAAGAAGATTGCTGACAAGTTCTTAGGGCTCTTAGCACATCGTCTAGAAGAAAAAGATATTCATCTAGAAGTTACAGAAAATGCAAAAGAAAGAATCATTCAATGCGGTGTGGATCCACAATTTGGTGCTAGACCAATGCGCAGACACATTCAACGTGCTATTGAAACAGAAGTTGCAAAATGCATTCTTTCTACAGACAACATTGCTGGTAAGACAATCGTTGTTGACGCAGATGAGAATCACTACATATTCTCTATCAAAGCATAAGGACAGATCGAAAGATCTGTCTTTTTTTTGGTATAATAGAAGCATTATGAAAAAAAGAGATCATTTATCGAGTCGTTTAGGCTTTATTATGCTATCTGCAGGTTGTGCGATAGGGTGTGGAAATGTTTGGAAATTTCCATGGATGTGTGGACAAAATGGAGGTGGGAGCTTTATTCTGCTATATATTTTGTGTTTATTGATTTTAGGTATTCCTGTTATGGTAATGGAATTGAGCGTTGGTAGAGCAGCACAAACAAGTCCTTTATATATGTATCAAAAATTATCAGATCATAAGCAATGGGGATTTTTAGGAAAAATTTGTTTTCTTGGGAATCTTGGTCTTATGGCATTTTATACGGTTGTGACAGGGTGGATCATCTATTATTTTGTACAGTTTTTGTGTGGCAATCAAGCAACATTGTCATTTGGAGCGATGACGCAAGATCCATATATAAATGTGTTTTATTTGTTTGTTACAGTTTTATTTGCTTTTTTTATACTGAGTTTTCAATTACAAAAAGGATTAGAAAAAGTTACGAAGTACATGATGAGTGCATTGATTATATTGATGCTCATCTTAGCGTTGCATAGTTTTGTGTTATCTGGCGCAAAAGAAGGCTTGCAATTTTATCTTGTGCCACGATTAGAAGACATTCATATCTCAACAATCGTCAATGCAATGAACCAAGCTTTTTTTACGCTTTCCGTTGGAATGGGTGGTATGGCAATTTTTGGCAGCTATATCGATAAACAACATTCTCTACTAGGAGAATCACTACATATCATCGTGTTGGATACATTTGTGGCAATCGTAGCAGGCTTGATTATTTTTCCTGCGTGTTATACATACAATGTAGAAGTCAGTGCAGGACCTAGTTTATTATTCGATACAATGACAACGGTATTTACACATATGCATCAAGGTAGACTATGGGGCACACTTTTCTTTTTGTTTATGATATTTGCGGCCTTTTCTACAGTTCTAGGAGTATGTGAAAACATATTAGCAATGGTACGCGAAAAAACAGGTTGGCATAGACCAAAAGGATGTATAGTGTGTGGTATAAGTGTTTTTATTTGTGCATTGACTACAGCACTTGGATTCAATGTGATCCATTTTCAACCATTTGCAATGGGTACAACATTTTTAGACTTTTGGGATTTTATGATTTCGAATTTGATTATGCCTTTAGGCTCTTTGGCACTCGTTATTTTCTGCAGTTGGAAAATTGGTTGGGGATGGGATGCATTTATACAAGAGGCAAATACAGGAAAAGGTTTGCGGTTTCCAAAGTGGATGCAATTTGTTTGCCGATTTGTATTACCATGCGTAATCGTATTTATATTTGTGAATGGAATGCTTCATTTTTCTTGGAGGTAAGTATGTTTAGAAAAGCAACGGTACAGGATTTTGATGATGTTTATGCATTGATGTGTGTATTAGAAGAAACAGAGTTCAACAAATGCCAACGCCACATAAGGATGTTTTAGTTTAATGTCTATACGGTGCAACTCA
>CALBJM010000337.1 GCA_937893225.1 uncultured Erysipelotrichaceae bacterium
AAAGGGATGCATTTTCTCCTATGATCGTATTGATGCCGTTAGGAAAGTTGCCTACATCTTCATCTAAACAAACGAGTCGTAAATATTTGTGTATATCTATATCGTCTCCTAAAGCAATGTTGTTTTGAATCGTGTCATTGAAGAGCTGTGTTTCGTGTCCGAAATAAGAAATCGTGTTTTCCATAGAAGAGAGTGGTTGATTATCGATTGTTATAGAACCTTCGTAAGATAATTCGTTGAGTAAGAGTTTGCCAAGTGTGCTTTTTCCACAAGCAACGTGTCCGGTGATACCAATGATTTCACCAACGTGAGCAGAAAAAGTAATATGGGAAAATAATATAGCCGAAGCAGGGTAGTGAAAAGAAATATTATGAAATTGTATAGTATGGATTGTTTTTGATGGCAGGTATTGAAATGGTTTTTCATCGATCATGTAGGATTTGATCCTATTCCAACTGACTTGGGCTTTGTGGACGGCATTAAAGAGCTTAGCAGATTTCCCGGCTTTTTCAGACATTTTCATAAAGCAAGACAGAAATGTTGTGAAGGATGCGATATCCCAAACATGGGCATAGATGTTTTGGCTGCCAAAATATACAATACAAAATACACCGCATAAAGAAACAAGCGTATATAAAGGTGGCATTGCAGAAGAAGGAAGTGAGGCGCGTATATAGGCTTTTTCATAGTTGTCCAATACGTTTTCGTAGGCTGCTTTTCTTTGTTGTTCTATGCCGTATACACGGTATGTTATAGCGTTATTTGCGCGATCGAGTGTTTCTTCAGCAAGTTTTGCTGAAACTTGCTTGTAGTGCTTGTTGTTGGCTTGTATGATCGTTTTCATTTTTTCAGCAAAGAGATACGAAAATGGTGTAAAAATGAGGCAAAGGAGTGCAAGTTTAGCGTCATAGGAAAAAAGCATAGTGATATAGGCACAGAGTGCTATGCCTGTATCAAAGATTTCTGTTGTGAATTTTCGCATGCCTTCCGAACAATCATCGACGTCATTGAGTGCTTTTGTTAAGATGTTGCCAATGCCTTCGGATTGCATCTGTGCTTGACTGATTTGCAGCAAGTGGTGATATAGTGTGTGTTTCATTGTTCGATTTGTGTTGTTTGCGAATATGCGTACGTAGTTTCGTTTTAAGAATCTAGAAATTTGTACAATGAAAATTGTGCATAAATATGCTAAAACCAATTGCAGCATGCGTGAAGATGGTGCTTGATTTGTTAATATTTCATATAAACAGCCAACCATTTTTCCTTCAAAGTATGGTCCAGCAATGAGTCCTATGTTGTAGATAATGCCAGTTATCGTGACAATGGCGAGTGTTTTCCGCTCTTTTTGGAAATATGTGAATAATGAAAGTGCCTTCATAAGAGCTCCTTTATGTATGTCTAGGAATATAAAAAATCCTATCTTTTGATAGGATTTATTACGTGATATAGAATCCCATCTTTCTGGATTTAGCACCTTACTGAATGCAGGTTGCTGTGTGATTGCTGAGCCAGTCTCTAACACACTCTTTATAGGTTGATATAACAGTAGCAAAAATATATATGAAATGCAATGCTTGTTTTTGTGGATTTTAGAGAAAAAAGCGTGAATAAAGTATTGGGTGAAAAATATGTATTATGTGAAAAAAGTATTATCTTGTTTTTATTCTGAATTGACTTTTTTACAGAAAGAAGAAGTGAAGTGTGGTTTACTAAATGGATTGGATGAGAAACAGGTCGTTTTATATGCTTCTTGTGAATACAATCATTTACAGATGGAACAAATGCGTTTGGCATTAGAACATGGTGTTGCTGCGGGTGTCGTGAGAAGGTATATGCATGCGGATATGAGCGCAGAAAAAATGAAAGAGACTCGTTTGCGTTTAGAAAATGGAGAACGTTTGAAAAGAGATTATGTACATATGTGTTTACCATTTTTTTCTGTTGTTGTACTTGTTTGTTTGTGTTTGACTTTATATAAAGATGAAAAACCGTATCTGGAATTAAAAACAGATACGATTAGATTGACATGTGGACAGGAGTTTGATCCCATGGAATATATTGCTTCTTTTTCTTCGTATCAAGGGCAATTGATATTGCCATCTAGCTTTGATACAAAGAATCCTGGAAATCATGTTGTTGTATATAAGTTACAAACAAAGCGTGAAACATTAGAAAAGATGTTATATGTTTCAGTTGAGTGATTTTAATGTAAGTCTTTGTATGCTTTAATGCCATACATTGTTTCAGCGTGTTTAATGGAATTTGTAATTGCTTCAGAGAATGCTTTGGCAGCCAATGTGCCAACTACATTGATATCCGCTTGCACTTCACTAGATGCCATAGCGTAGATCGTGTCTCCATCAAATTCTGTGTGAATTGGGTTGATAGAACGTGCCATGCCATCATGTGCCATGGATGCTATTTTCGTGAGTTGTGTTTTATTGAATGCCGCATTTGTTAAAATGATGCCAATGGTTGTATTTGTGTGTTGTGTAAGATTGGCTTGCATAGTATAAAATGCCTCTTCACAATTGAGAAATGCGTTTGTGTCATAGTCCAGTGCACCAGCGATTTGCTGCCCATTTGTATAATCGAAAACATCTCCCATGCAATTGGTAGCTACAATTGCACCAACTTGTAAATCTCCGACTTGAAATGCAGCAGAACCAATACCGGATTTCATCATGTGTTCACTGCCATAGGCCTTTCCACATGTTGCACCGCATCCTGCACCAAAATTTCCGTCTTTGTAGTTATTGAGATAGGCGTTTTCAAGCGCTAGTTTTCCGAGTGCTTTGTCTGGACGAATACTATTGGTATGCATTTCTAAATCAAACAAGCAAGATTGGCAAACGATCGGCACGACACCGTTGGCTGTTGGAAAACCAATCCCTCTTTTTTCTAATTCTTCCATGACGCCAATAGATGCTTCTAAACCAAATGCACTTCCACCAGAAAGTATCACCGCATTGACACTGTCATTTGCGGCTAAAGGATTCAATAAGCCGCTTTCTCTGCTTGCAGGGCCTCCTCCACGAATGTCAATGCCGCAAGTTGCTCCTTTTTTCTTTGGCAAGATAACAGTGCACCCCGTTGCACCTTCTACGTATTCGGCATTGCCGATTGTAAATGCCTCAATGTCTTGCATAGAAATCTTTTTACATATTGTCATATTTAGCCTTCTTTCTAACGATATTGTTTTCTATATTCTTTGGGCGTGTAGCCTGTATATTCTTTGAAGTTTCTTGAAAAGTGAGAGCGATCATGATATCCATTTGCTTCAGCGATCTCTTGAATCGTCATTTCTGTGGCAAGTAATAGTTGTTTTGCCTCTTCCATGCGGATGGATTGTATTTTTTGGGAAAATGACATGCCCGTGATTTTTTTGAATCTATAAGAGAGATAGTCGGGGTTGTATCCGAAATGTGCTGCAGTTTTTTGCAAAGTGACGTCTCGATAGTTTTCCCCAATATATTTCATGATTTTTCCAAATACATGGTTTTGCAGCATCGTGGAGCGAGGTACTAAGAGTGTTTCGCTGTGGTTTCGATCTAGATACGAAAAAAGTCCGACAAGGAGTAAACGCATGATTTTTTCATGATAAATATCATCTTTGTTAAATTCTTGTACTATAAGCGCAAGCACCATTTTTGCTTCATCCCCAATATTTGAAAAATATAAGTGTTCTCCATCAGCATCATTAGCGTTTAAAAAGTCATATAGAATTCTACAATCAGAGATTTGTGAATCAAATAGATTATCAAAAAAGTCTTCTTGAATATGAAAAGCAATGAGTGGCGTAGTGGCAGAAAATGTGAGGTTTTGTCTAGAAAAGATGACATCATTGCTCGATGCGTGAAATGTTGCTTCATCTAGAGTGATGTCGCATTCTTGTAAAGTGATGAGTATTGAGAAAAATTCTGTTGTGCCGCTTT
>CALBJM010000338.1 GCA_937893225.1 uncultured Erysipelotrichaceae bacterium
AGGTTGTCCGTAAGGATGACCTTTTTTGTTGAGAAAAATGATGTGCAATCGCTTACATTGTTATTTAGTGTTTGCATTTTATTTTTTTGAGATATAATAACTGAGTCCTTCATATCGTATAAGCCTTGAATTGGCAGGGTGTTTCTACGAGATGCCATAACATCTCAACTACGATTTTGATTTTTTCTGTTTTCTACGATTTGAATGGATAGATTCATTTCTTAGAAAACTTTTTTATTTTTACGGTATGGGGAGTAGAAAAACGGGGGAATTTTTTCATGTTAGAAAAGCTATTTAAGCTGAGTGAGAACGGCACAAATGTGAAAACAGAATTGATTGCTGGTCTTACAACATTCATGACCATGGTTTACATCTTGGCATTGAATCCATCAATTTTGAGTGCATCAGGTATGGATGCTGGAGCAATCTTAACTGCTACTGCAGTGGCTTCTGCAATTGCTTGTTTTGCAATGGCAGCATTTTCAAATATGCCATTTGCTTTGTCTGCAGGCTTGGGTTTGAATGCTTACTTTGCTTATACGATTTGTGGTTCTATGGGGTATGATTGGCATGCAGCTTTAACAGCAGTATTGTTTGAAGGTATCATCTTCATTGTGTTGTCTTTGACAAATGTTAGAGAAGCAATCTTCAATGCTATTCCAAAGCAGATGAAGACAGCAGTTACTGTAGGTATTGGTTTCTTCATTACATTTATTGGTTTGCAGAATGCTGGTATCATTGTTGATGGTAGTACACTTGTTGGTTTGTTCTCTTTTAAAACAGCATTGTCTGATGGTACATTTGTTACACAGGGTATTACAGCTATTTTGACAATGGTTGGTGTAATTATCACTGTTGTGCTTTTGAAGAAAAATGTTAAGGGATATATGCTATATGGCATTCTATTAACATGGTTGCTTGGTATTATTTGCCAATTGACAGGTTTGTATGTTCCAGATAATGAATCCTACTTCTCATTGATTCCAACAGCTATTTTTTCAATGCCGGCTAGTGTTTCTTCAACATTCTTGAAATTTGACTTTGGTTTTGTTGCTCAACATACATTAGACTTCATTGTTATGATGTTTGCATTCTTGTTTGTAGATATTTTTGATACATTGGGTACAGTCATTGGTTGTGCTTCTAAAGCAGATCTTCTTGATGAAGATGGTAAGCTGCCACAAATCAAGGGTGTGTTGCTTGCTGATGCAGTAGGTACAACAATTGGTGCTTGTCTTGGTACATCTACAATTACAACATTCGTAGAGTCTTCTTCTGGTATTACAGAAGGTGGTAGAACAGGTCTTACATCTGTTACAGTTGGTGTATTGTTCCTTCTTTCTTTGTTCTTGTCTCCATTGTTCTTGACAATTCCATCATTTGCTACAGCTCCAGCTTTGATTGTTGTAGGTTTCATGATGATGCAGCAGGTTGTTAATATTGATTGGACAACATTGGAAGATGCTGTTCCAGCATTTATCTGTATTACAATGATGGGTTTTGCATATTCTATTTCAGAAGGTATTTCATTTGGTATCATTTCTTATGTTGTATTACATGTATTGACAGGTAAGACAAAAGACTTGAATGCTTTGATGTATGTACTTGCAGTATTATTTGTATTGAAGTATTTCCTCATCTAAAATAGTTTCTTGAAAAAGATCACAGAATTGTGGTCTTTTTTTTAAGCTTTGTTATCATATAGAGGAATGGAGGGTGGTATTCATCCTCTTTTTTGGAGGGTGAGAGAATGATATATACAGTAACATTGAATCCATCATTGGATTATAGAATTGAAATAGATCATTTAATGCTTGGCAAAACAAATCGAAATCAAAATGAAAAGATATATGTTGGTGGAAAAGGGATCAATGTTTCTCAAGTTGTTTCTGCGTTTGGGAAAGAAACGTGCGCATTGGGTTTTGTGGCAGGATTTACAGGTGATGAAATTGTACGGCAATTACATGAGTTACATATAAATACGGATTTTGTGCGTGTTTCTGGTTTGAGCCGTATCAACGTAAAAATGAAGACAGATGTGGAAACAGAAATGAATGGTGTAGGACCAATAGTGAGCGAAAATGACGTGGCGTGTTTGCTTGAAAAGTTAGATCAATTACAGAATGGAGATTATTTAGTGCTATCGGGAAGTGTTCCTATTGGTGGTGGAAAAGACATTTATTGTCGTATGATGCACAGGGTGAATCAAAAAGGTGTTCGTGTAGTCGTTGATTGTGAAGGGCAAGTGTTATTGAATACGTTATCTTTGCATCCTTTTTTAATCAAGCCAAATACGGATGAGTTATCTGCATTGGTGAACGAAAAAATAGAAAGTTATGAAGATGCTATTCGTGGTGCACGAACTTTGCAGAATATGGGTGCAAGAAATGTCATCGTTACATTGGGGGCTAGTGGTGCAGCGTTTGTGAGTGAAAGTGGGAGCTTGTATATACAAAAAGCAGTGCATGGGTCTGTGATTTCTACGGTTGGTGCTGGAGATTCAGTTATAGGTGGTTTTGTGAGTCATTATAAATGTGGTGAAAAAGAAGCATTTTTATATGGGTGTGCTTCTGGGAGTGCGACTTGTTTTGTGGATGGCTTGTGTGAGATAAGTGATGTGGAGAAATTGTTAAATAGGATTGAGGTAACGCAATGGAAATGAATGAATTGTTTTATAAAAACGCATATCAAAAATCTTTTGATGCATGTGTTTTAGCGTGTGAAGTTTGTAAAGGTGGATATGATGTTATATTAGAAGATACGGTTTTTTATCCAGAAGGTGGTGGGCAGCCTTGTGATATGGGAATACTAGATGGATTTGAAGTGTATGACGTGCAAAGGGATAAACAAGATGTAATACATCATTTTGTAAAAGGAAAAGTAGATGTAGGAAAAATGGTGCACGGGGAAATTGATTGGCAGCGCCGCTTTGATTTGATGCAAAATCATAGTGGGGAGCATGTAATTTCTGGTTTGGTGCATAAAAAATTCGGGTATGAAAATGTCGGCTTTCATATGGGAGAAGTGATACAAATAGATTTAAGTGGGCCATTGGATTGGAAAACGTGTTTAGAAATTGAACGAGAAGCGAATGCTATTATTTGGGAAAATATACCAATCACGATTACCTATCCAAATGAAAATGCATTGGCTGCATTGCAGTATCGCTCTAAAAAAGAACTTGTTGGGAAAGTGAGAATCGTAACTATTGGTGAAGCAGATGTGTGTGCTTGTTGTGGAACACATGTAGCCTATACTGGCGAAATTGGCTTGATCAAGATGCTGTCTTGTGTAAAGCATAAGGATGGTGTGCGTATAGAATTGGTGTGTGGAGAGCGTGCTTTATTGTATATGGAAAAGGCATATGAACAAGTTAGAAAGATTTCAACAACATTGTCTTCGAAACCTTTTTTAATAGGTAATGCTGTGGATAAATTGTTAGAGACGAATGTGAAGTTGACACAACGTGTAAAAGATAGCGTTGCAAGTGCATTGGATAATCGCTTTGAACAAATACAAGAAAACACACCATTGGTCATTGAATTTGTTGAAGGTGTAGAAAGAAATGCGTCAGTGAATTATGCAAATCGCTTAGTAGTAGAAAAACGTGTTGGTGTTGCATGTGTGATGAACTTAGAAGAGAATGGGACTTATTCCTATGTTATGATTTCACATTGCGTGGATTTAAAAAAATATGTAAAAGAATGTAATGCTTTACTGCATGGTAGAGGTGGAGGAAAACAAGATATTGTTCAAGGGTCCTTTAGTAGTAGTGCTGATGAAATTCAGAAGAGGTTAGCAGAAGTTTTTCTATAGGTTTTGTGTATGGTTTGTTATAATATTGCAGAAGTTTATAAGAAACCGGAGGCACTATGAATATTAAAAAATGCTTGAAGAATGGTTTATTGATGTTGTTGAGTTCTAGTATGCTTGCTGGATGTTCGATAGCTGAAAAAGTTGTTTCTAAAAAAGAAACAGTTATTGTAGATAATGATGAAGCAGTGACAACGTCATTATTGGTATATACACCTGCTAGTGAACAAGTTTGGGTAGAAAAAGAATTGGATGCATTTAATAAAGCACATCCAAAGTGGGATTTGACGTTTGAAACTAAAGTTGTGGAATCTAGTGAAATTGTAAATGCTGTACAAACAGAAACAGAAGAAATTCCGGATGTGTACTTATTTTCTAGCGAAGATTTGCCAACTCTTATAAATGGACAAGTAATTGCGGAATTAGGTGGAGATACATTGACATCTATTGAAGAAAATAATTATGATTCCGTGAAGAAGAGCGTGACATATAATGATGTAGTGTATGGTGTTCCATATAGTGCGCAAACTAGTGTATTGTACTATGATAAACGTGTATTTGAAAAAGATGATGTGAAGAGCTTATCTTCTATTTTAAAAAAAGGAAAAATTGGTTTTTCATTAAGTGATGCAAAGATTTTGCAGGGATTTTATACAGGAAATGGTTGTACGATTTATCAAAATAGTGCAAAATTTGATTTTTCTGGTGATAAAGCTACCAATGTAACAAAGTATTTAATGGATTTGGTGAAAGATACGCATTTTGTAAATTGTACAGATGAAGATACATCCATTAGCCGCTTACATGATGGAACTGTGAATGCTATTATTGCAGGAACAGACAATTATAATGAAATTGTTAAAGCATTAGGAGAAGAAAATGTTGGGTTTGCTAAATTGCCTACATTTCAAATTAATGGTACAGATGTACAAATGCGGTCTTTGGTTTCTACGAGTGTTGTTGGTGTAAATATTGGCAGCAAAAATACGAAGGTTGCGGTTGCATTAGCTGCTTATTTGGCTTCAACTGATTCTCAACAAGAGCATTTTAATGCGTTGCAGGCGTGTGCAACAGATAAACATGTGAAGTCTGAAGATGGTTTTGTAAAGATAGTTCGTGCAATTGAGAAGAATGGTGTTGTGTATCCTTATGTAGTGAATCAAGATACTTTTTTCAATGGATTATCAACATTAGGCAATGACATTATCAATAAACTTGTTACAGAAGAAAATGTTGTTGATGTTACAAATACAATGCAAAATACAATCAATGCAGAATGAGAGTGTGCTGAAAGGTACATTCTTTTTACAGGAGGGAATATGAAAGCTGCTTTTTTTGACATTGATGGTACATTAAAACCATTTAATGAAACAGAATTGCGAGATACGACGATAGACATGTTGTATCAGTTGCAAGAAAAAGGAATTCGTGTGTTTTTGTGTAGTGGTAGACCACCTGTACAATTGCCACTTTAGGGGAAAAGCTCAATGCATTTCCATGGGATGGATATATTTTATTGAATGGACAGTATTGCATGGATGAGAACAAAAAGTGTTTTTATAAGATGCCAATTCCTAAAGCGGCATTGCATAAGTTAGTCCCATGGCTAAAAGAAAATGCAGATTATGCTTGCCCATTTATGGAAGAAGACTATTCATACGATATTGTATTTAATGAAGAACATTACAATTATCTGAAAAGTATTGGAAAAGAAGAACAAATGCCAAAAATAGATGATCCAGAACGTTCTTATGATCATGATACATATCAAATTTGTCCGTATATTCCAGCTAGTGAAGATGCAGCATGGGTGTCTCACGCTCCTGGTATGAAATCTGCTAGATGGTCACCGACTTTTGCGGATATGATTCCGGAAAATGGTGGGAAACCTGTAGGAATGCAAAAAATGCTAGATAGAATCGGTGTAGATGTGAAAGATTGTATTGCCTTTGGGGATGGTGGGAATGATATAACGATGTTGGAATTTGCAGGAGTTGGCGTAGCAATGGGAAATGCAAGCAATGAAGTGAAATCGCATGCAGATTATGTGACTGCTAATAGTGAAGACGATGGTATCTATAAAGCTTTTGAGCATTTTGGAATTTTATAAAATTCAGTTTTTGTTCACGCAAGCCAAAGAAAATTGTTGTATCGTAGATACGCTAGTTGAGGAAATGGTATGTTTAACTTTTTAAAAAAATTCAAAAAGAAAAAAGAAGAGAAAGAAGAAATTGTTGAAGTCAAACAAGATATAAGTCGTGGCGTAGCAAGAGGCATGTATTGTGCGACATGTGGATATATGGAAGTGAATGAGGATAGTAATGAACTTCCAATGGAAGGATTTGCAATTTGCCCGAATTGTGGTGATTATTTGAAAATTGGATGGTTTTTAAAAACAGATGATGGATATCGTCTTTCTGAAAATGGCGGTGTGGTTGCATTGGATAAAAAAAGACCACAGAGTGGTGGACATCATCGTGTTAGAAAGCCTGGACCAAATAGAAGTAGAAGAAAAGGAAATCGAAATCTTAAGTGATTTCTTTTTTTGTTTACAAACACATTTGATTGTCGATTTTCTAAAAAAGGATTCGGTGTAAAATACTAAGCATGAACAAATTAAGACAAAAAATACAGAAATTTATGTACAACAAATATGGTGCTGATCAATTTGGCTTAACGATATTTGTTATAGCACTTGTATGCAGTTTGATTGCTACTTTTACAAGAAACATACTATTTTATATTTTGCAGTTAGCACTAGTAATTTATGGTTTTTTTAGAATGTTTTCTAAAAACTATGTTAAGCGGCGTATTGAAAATGATCAGTATTTAGCGTTTGTCAAAGTATGTCAACGAACTTACAAGGTGTGCATCAATAATGTGAAGGATAGAAATTATAAGTATTTCTTGTGCCCACATTGTCATCAGATGGTGCGTATTCCTCGTGGTAGAGGAAAGGTGACAATTACGTGTCCAAATTGTCATAGAGAGTTCGATAAAAAGAGTTAGCACAAAATTTTTGCACGAAAATCTTGTGCTTTTTTTATGTATACGGTATAATATTTCTTGCATTTGGAGGTTTAGCTCAGTTGGGAGAGCATCTGCCTTACAAGCAGAGGGTCAGCGG
>CALBJM010000339.1 GCA_937893225.1 uncultured Erysipelotrichaceae bacterium
TTAATATTGATTTGTCTAGTATTGATATTACTGGTTTAGATTATACGAAGGCTGGTATTCAAACAGTTACTTTAAAAGTTAACCTAGTCTATAACAATAACACTACAGATTCCGTAGGATATTCCTTTACACAAGATGCGGCAGTAAACATGAAAGTTGTTTCCGCCCCACAGTTAAAGTTAAAAGCTAACGAAGTTACAGTTAACAACGGTGATACATTCATTCCAGAAAGTTTTATTTCTTATGTAAAGAATGGTACAGGTGACTTGCCTGCTTTATCAATCGATACACAAAGTTTGGACATGAATGTGGATGGCACATATCCAGTAACTTATAAAGCAGTTGATTTACAAGGAAATACAACAAGTGCAACACTGCTTGTAAATGTTAGAACTCCACAAGAGGTGTTAGATGCACAAGCACAAGCAAATGCTGAAGCTGAAGCCGAGGCACAAGCACAGGCAGAAGCTGATGCGCAAGCACAAGCTGAAGAAGAAGCAAGAAAGGCTGCTGAGGAAGCTGCTGCATTAAATGCTGCTAGCGGTGATACTGCTAATCTTGGTTATTCTAACGATGGTACTAACCCTTATGGAGGTGGTTGGTCTAATTGTACATATGGTGCTTGGCAGGCTTTGTATAATGCTAGAGGTATAGCATTACCTAATCTCGGAAATGCTTCATCTTGGTATTCTAATGCTGCTGCATTAGGTTATTCAGTAAGTAGTACACCTACAGCTGGTGGTATTGCTGTGTACAATGGACATGTTGCTTATGTTGATGCTGTAGATGGTAACTTAGTCCATATCGTTGAAGGTGGTTTCAATGGTCATTATAATGAGCGTTGGGTATCTTCTAGTGGTACAGGAACTAAATCTACAATTGGTTACATTAACGTATAAAGAGTTGTTTCGACAACTCTTTTTTTATATCTAAGCAGCAAAAAAGAGCTAATTCACTTTTTTGTAAATCAGCTCTTTTTATGCAGTTTCTTTTTTCTATGCATCACTTGCATAATAAATAGTACAACGAATACTATCAATATAAAAATACTTAACCAATTTATGAAAGTTTGAAAAATCATATTGCTCGATATTCCATCCACTTTCCATTACGATAACGAACTAAGAAGAATACTATTCTCACGATCCAGTCAATGTACATCGCTATTCTTGTGCCAACTACACCATATCCTAATACAGTTCCTAAAACATATGCTCCTACTACTCTAGCCGCAAACATAGAAATAACACCCACATACATTGTATATTTTGCATCTCCCGCTGCTCTTAAACAAGTAGGAAGCACAAATGCTAGCGCGTGGAATACTGCAACCGCCAAACATTCCATACCTAATATCGTTTCTGTAATCGCCATTGTCTCACCTTTAAGAGAATACAACTGTAATGCAAATGGTGATACTACAAATACAATAATATTATTTACAATTGCCATGATCCATGACATGATCAACATCTTTCGAATATAATATTTTGCTTGTGCATAATCATTAGCACCAACACATTGCCCAACAACTGTAACAACTGCCAATTGCATAGCCATTTCTGTAGTATAACAAAGCACGCAAAATGAGTTTGTCACCCCATTAGCCGCAATCTGCATTGTTCCATACGTTGCCACAAACATAGATACAATAACTTTTCCAAGTTGGAATAAACCGTTTTCAACACCATTTGGTATCGCAATAGACAAAATTCTAGAAATAATCGTTTGCTTCCATGAAAGAATATCTTTCCACATAACACTAACAGGCGCTTCTTCATCGAAACATAATTTAAACATCACAGCAGCAGCAACAATACGACTCACCAAAGTTGGCCAAGCTACGCCGGCAGCTCCCATTTTCAATAAATACACACAGATAAAATTTCCTACTAAATTGATTATATTCATTAGAATAGAAACTCGCATAGTAGTATTCGTACGATTCATGCTTCTATATAAAGCTGCAGCACTGTTATATACACCAAGAAAAGGAAATGAAAGTGCCGTAATCCAAAAATATACTTTTGCACTTTCCATAACATCCGCTTCAACACTTCCATATAACACATGTAATATTTGTGAATGGAAGCTAACACATAACACTCCAAATATTAATGAAATCAAGAAACTGATCATAATTAACTGAGAAGCAGACAATTTAGTATTTTCGCTATCCTGATTTCCTAAATACTGTGTAACAATTACAGCACCACCGCCAGCAACTGCTGTCAAAATAGCTATGATCAAGTTATTAACGTCATTGACTACAGAAACCCCAGAAATGGCTGCTTCACCTGCTGCAGATACCATTATCGTATCTGCCATACCTACTAGCATCACAAGTAGTTGTTCAACTAGAAGTGGAAAAATCAATCTAAACAATTGCTTATTTGAAAACATTACTTTACTTTTAATCATGGTATTTATTTTATTCCTGAAAGGCTTTTCATGCAACGAAAATAAAAGAGCTTCCAAAGGAATGATACAACCCTAATCAAGTAGACATGGGAAATATTTAAAAATC
>CALBJM010000340.1 GCA_937893225.1 uncultured Erysipelotrichaceae bacterium
TTCGGGACATTTTCACTTGTGTTACAATGAGACATTATCATTTGTGGTTCATAATAAATGTACAGATTTCATTGTAAAACTTGCATTTTTCAACGAATAAATCTATCATTAACATTACATATAGGTATCTAGTTTTAAGTCATTATAATTAGTTATTGAGATATGTAGAAACGGAGAGTTAAAAATGGCAACAGGTAAGGTTAAATGGTTCAATGCTGAAAAGGGCTATGGATTCATTACAACAGAAGATGGAAAGGATGTATTCGTACATTATTCAGCAATTCAGTCCGATGGCTACAAAACACTTGATGAAGGTGCAGCTGTAGAATTCGATGTAACTGAAAGTGACCGTGGACCACAGGCTTCCAACGTCGTAAAGCTCTAATCTGATTCATATCGAATTATTTGAAAGCAGTAAAGACGAAAAAGAGACGAAAGTCTCTTTTTACTTTGGTTTATATGGTGTACAATCTTGCCATGTGGTTTAAAAAGAATGAAAAAACAAGTGATATAAATCAAAAAATGCGGTATAGATACAACTGTACAAAACAAGATTTAAAGGAACTAGAAAATGACACGACAGCCACTCTGCATTCTCAATATGATGCTTTAGCTAAAGGAACATCAGAGGGAATTTCTAATATGCCTAGATTAAAAAATGCCATGGTAGAAGAAGCTGATTTATTAAGTGATGCTAGTGAGAATTTTGCTCGTCTTTCTTTAAAAACAAGTGAGCAAGCTGATGAGCTGCGCACACGTGTTAAAGAAGCTGAAAAAGTTGAAAAAAGAATGTCAAAAAAAATTCGTGTTCTTCCCGTAAAACCAACGAATGCTGAAATTGATTATGAAGAAAAAGTCACTAAGCATTTTGCTGCTGGCGCTGCCTTTTTTAAACTCTTCTGGGTTTTCTTCATTGGTTGTTTTGGTGGTGTTGTTATAGAAACGATTTGGTGTATTATTACACGAGGACATTACGAAAGTAGAGTTGGCCTGATTTATGGCCCATTCAATCTTGTATATGGTTTTGGTGCGCTTGTTTTAACATATTGTTTGTATAAATATAGAAATCGTTCTGCTATGTATTCTTTTATTGGTGGATTTATTAGTGGATCTGTTGTGGAATATCTCTGCAGTTTTTTTCAAGAAATGGCATTTGGTTCTACTTCATGGGATTATAGCTCTATGCCTTATAATCTGAATGGCAGAATCTGCTTAAAATATTCTATTTTTTGGGGAATCTTAGGCGTGTTTTGGATCAAAACGCTTTACCCTATCATGGCAACTTGGATTCTTAAAATACCAAACAAAATTGGAAGACCGCTGACTAAAATCCTTCTTGTATTTATGATATTCAATAGTTTTATGTCTGGTGCAACAGTTTTTAGATGGTATGAAAGAACACAGAACAAACCGTCAACAAACGTATTTACTACATATATAGATAAACATTATCCTAACGAAAGAATGGAAAAAATATATGCAAATCTAGAATTTAAAAAGCAATGAGATTAAGAATGATACAACCCTAATCAAGTAGACATGGGA
>CALBJM010000341.1 GCA_937893225.1 uncultured Erysipelotrichaceae bacterium
TGCTCCATGAAAAACCATTTGATGGCATTAATGGCTCAGGTAAGCATAACAACTATTCCATTATTACAGACGATGGTCAAAACCTATTTGATCCAGGAAAGAAACCTGCTGAAAATATCCGTTTTTTGACATTTATATGTGCGTTTATTGAGGCTGTAGATAAATTCCCAATTCTATTGAGACTTGCGGCAAGTTCAGCTGGTAACGACTTTAGACTAGGTGCAAATGAAGCACCTCCAGCTATTATTTCGATTTACCTAGGAAGCTATATAGAAGATATTTTATATGGCATCCATGATGGAAAGCACACAAAGAAGGGTGAAGCTCTGGATTCTGCCTTTGAACCAGTCAAAAACATTTCGTATATCCCTCACGATAACACAGACAGAAACAGAACTTCTCCTGTAGCTTTCACTGGCAACAAATTTGAATTTAGAATGCTTGGTTCAAGCATGAATGCAAGTTTTGCTAATACAGTACTCAACACTATCGTGGCAAACTCCTTGAAAGACATTAGTGAAGAACTAGATGATTGTAAAACACTAGATGAAGTACGTGAAAAAGCACTTGATATTTGTAAGAAAATCATCAAAAAACATAAGAAGATCTTATTTTCTGGAGATGGATATTCAGATGAATGGGTAAAAGAAGCAGAACGCAGAGGTCTACCAAATGTAAAGAGCTTCATAGAAGCTACGAAAGCCTTACAAGATAAAGATGTTGTCGATTTGTTTACGAAACTTGGTGTTTATACAAAGACAGAAATGCAGGCAAATGAAAAAATTCTGGAAGAAGAATATGTCAATATCAAGGATATTGAATTGAAGACACTTGTAGCAATGGTAAAACATGATGTTCTTCCAGCTATGTGCAAAGAATATGATTTTTATGCTAAAGCAGATGGAGATGGAGCACCTAAATACATGTATAAGCGTTCAACAAAGATAGCTGCACTCATTGATGCAATCGATGCTTCTATTGTGAAGCTAGAAGAAACACATGCTGAAGTAAGTATTGTAAAAGATACATATGAAAAAGGGTATCGTACAAGATATGAACTTGTGCCATTGATGCAAGAAGTTAGAAAGTCTGTTGATGCCTATGAAGAAATAGCTTCGAAATGTTACTATAAATTGCCAACATACGAAGATATGTTATTTGATCTTTAATAAAGAGGACCCCTTAGGGTTCTTTTTGTTATGAAAAACATTGTATTTTAAAAATATACGTGCTACTATATTTGACGGCATCTTTATGCACTCTTTTTTGATGCATGAGATGACTTCTCACACAAGGGATTCACTATCCCGTGTACATAGACTGTATTGATAGTGTTAGAACTTGTGGCGGTAACAACGGAAAGTGAGGTAATGAAAGAAATGGCTGTTGTAACATTGAGAAAAATGCTCGAAAACGGTGTACACTTTGGTCACCAGACACGTAAGTGGAACCCAAACATGAAGCAGTATATCTATACTGCAAAGAACGGTGTATATATCATCGACTTGAACAAGACACAGGAACAGCTTGAAAAGGCTTATGCTT
>CALBJM010000342.1 GCA_937893225.1 uncultured Erysipelotrichaceae bacterium
ATTTTCTTTCTTTGCGCTAGAAGTATCTTTCGCTTTAGAACTCCAATTCACTTCCCAATCTACGGATAACTCTTTTCGATACATGCCTTCAGCATTCAGAAATTGTTTCAACATACCAAGTACATGTTGAAACACAGGTGTCGTTTTCTTTTCTGCTTCATCAAACATACCATTTAAATCACGCATGTCCTTTACAATGTGTGACATAAAATATGCATCATCTTCGCATACACCCTTGTCTAATAGATCTTGTTTATATGCCTCTATACTGCGCGGCATGAATGGCAAAACTGTACACCGAGAAATAATAGTCGGTAAAAGTCGATTTACATTGTCCGTAGTCAAAATAGCAGTTACGCCACTCCCTGGCTCTTCCAAGAATTTCAGCATGCTATTTTGTGCAGAAATTGTCGCATTTTCAGCATTTTTGATAATGTATACCCTTTGACCATTTGCTTCTAATGCTGTTTTGGAAAACTGTTCTTGCAGACCATCGACCATATCTTTAGAAATTGTTTCTTCTTTTCCATCTAATATGATCATATCTGCATACAGACCTTCACGAACTCTTCTACATGTATTACATTCTTCACAAGCTAAGCCATTTTTCTTTTCACACAAAATGCTCTGTGCTAAAAGAATCGCAGCATCATACTTTGGTGTTCCATATGGCCCAGTAAAAAGATACGCACTTGAAATACGATTGCTTTCACAAGCATTCTTCAAAGCACGATATACAATAGGCTGTTGTTGTGCTAACAGCTCCTTAATCATCTAATAATCCTTTCAATGTAAGATATGCATCGTTTATAACTTCTTCAACAGGTCTAGAAGCATCAATAATGACCATACGATCTTTATACTTTTCTACAACTTTTTCATATCCTTCATATACGCGATTATGAAATGCTTCACTTTCTGCATCTAAACGATCCAAAGTTGTACGATTTGCATTGATACGCTCTAATCCAGTCTGTGCATCTACATCTAAATATATCGTTTTATCAGGAAGCTTTCCCTCAATCGCAAACATATTAATAGAATAGATTTCTTCCATTCCTATATTTCTACCATAGCCTTGATATGCCAAAGAAGAATCTACAAAACGATCAGAAATCACTGTTATACCAGCATTTAAGGCAGGTAATACCTTTTCCACTAAATGTTGGCGTCGTGCTGCAGCATATAACAATGCTTCACATCTTGCATCCATTTCTGTATTTTTAGGATCCAGAATAATATTTCGAATCTCTTCAGCAATATTCGAACCACCCGGTTCTCTTGTATATTTCACCTGATATCCTTCTTTTTGAAGTCTTTCTACAACACTGGTTGAAACTGTAGTCTTTCCACTACCATCAGGCCCTTCAAATGTGATAAATAAACCCTTTTTCATACGTTTCATTATACCACGCAACCATGCAAACTCCTATACACCATTCTCTAACCAAGCAATCCCTTTTTGCATTCTTTCATCCACATGATCAAAATGATTTCCAGGATTCCATTCAAACGTACAATGATTCTCTTTCACTATTAATTTATAGATTTCTTCAGTACACGCTTTCACGCTTGCTAAAATAACATTTCTGCTTTTACTTTCTTTGTTGCCTAATGACAAATAGATTTGCTTGTTCTTTAGTGGATGATTTTTCACAAAAGGCACAAATTCTGGATACCAAAATGACGCTGAACAACAAATACACCCATCCAGATCTAAAATGATACAAGCATACAATGCAAACAAACCTGCTAAAGAATACCCACACGCATATACATGTTCATACTTAGACAAATCATAGTGCCGCAGAAATGCAAGCAATACATTTGCTTGACCACCAAAATCACTTTCACCTTTGCGTATTGCTTTGGCAGGCCATGGTGTCAATGCATCATTCCAATCAAAATCTGTGATTTGTAATATCGATGATTGACATGATGTAATGGAATATTCTCCAATCACAATCAACAGATCGTTATTTTTATGTAATAGTTTTGCTTCCATGATTCCATTATAAAAGGATGTACATTTTTGCACATCCTCTTTTATTATTTCTTAAAATATCTATTCAATAGTCCAAGGAATGCTTGTCCATGACGAGATTCATCACGTGCCATTTCATGAATAGAGTCATGTAATGCATCCAAGTTCATTTCTTTGCACTTCTTAGCAAATGCTGTCTTACCCTTAGACGCACCATTTTCAGCAGCAACTCTTGCTTCAAGATTTGCCTTAGTAGATGGGGAAACAACTTCACCTAGCATTTCTGCATATCTAGAAGCATGATCAGCTTCTTCAAATGCAGCCTGTCTATAATACATGCCAACTTCAGGATATCCTTCTCGCATTGCAGCTCTGCTCATAGCAAGATACATACCAACTTCACTGCATTCACCAGCAAATTCACTTCTTAAGAATTCCTTCATGTCTTCTGGAAGATCCTTGGCTACACCAATGACATGTTCACTAGCCCAATCTAATTCTCCTTCTTCTTCGGCAACTGGTTCAAATTTATCTTTGCCAACTTTACAAATAGGGCATTTCCAATCGGCTGGTAAATCTTCCCACTTTACGCCTTCCTTTTCTTCATCATAGATATGACCACAAACTGTACATCTATATTTCATATAAACACCTCTTATCTTTCTATCTTTATTTATACATCATCCAAGAAGAAATACAAGCAAAAAAAGTTTCTATCCGTTTACTGTACAATTACTGGTACACTAAACAACTATTTGAAACAAATAGTCAAAAAAAAAGCGACTGTTAAGCCACTTTTGACAGTTTTATTAATTTTAAAGTGTTAAAGTACCGGCTTGTTTCAAGTGCCAAATACAATTTTAGCAAATATATTTTTGAATAAATAGACTGTAAATTTAAGCATATGTTGTTTATTCTTTATTAAAGAAAGTTGATATTGATTATGATTGCTTATAATCCTTCGAGGTATAAAACCGGAATTTGTATTCTTCCTTAGAAATTTATTTTTGAAAGGAGAATATTATAAAAAAATTATATACTTAGTTCTTAGTGTTTTTGTGTCGTTAGCATTTTCTTCGTATCCTATTCAAGCACAAGAAGAAAGTATTTATACATACTCTACAGGTAATTTAATATATGAGTTTCCTGATAAGAATTCTTATGATTATTTTATGGAGCTTATGTTTATGTTAAGAAAGCTAAAAATATTTACAGTAGTTTCATTTTTATCTTCTACACTGATTACACCTGTTCTTGCGGAAGACGATTCTGAAAGAGGTATAGCGTGTAACCCGTATACATATATTTCCGTAAATTCTAAAAATGTAAAAACAGTATGGGGTCCTACCGTATCTGCTACAAATAATTCCAGTGTCACACAAGGATATACAAAAACTATTTTCGGAACTATTTACAGTTCATTTGGAGTAACAGGCACTACTGAAATTAACATGCTAACCTCATCTGTTGGATTGTCAGCTGAAATAACATATTCAGATTCACATACTGATACAACAACATATACTGTTAATGTTCCTGCACATTCAACCGTATATATGCATTACGGAACAAAAAGAGTTTATGGAAATGCTTCAAAAAAACGTAGAGAAGTTGACTGTAGTGTCACAAATATTTCGTCTTTTAATTACGATTATGGGTATGATAATGCAGTAGAATGGTGGCAATAATGAGAAAACTATTGTTGATTCCTTTAATTTTTTCCCTTATTAGTTGTGCTGCTTCAACTTCTGAATCTTCAATAAATGAAGTAACTACACAACAAAATAGTAATTACGAATTTAGAATCATTGAAGATCCATCAACTGGGATATTAACCGCATTTTATGAGAAAGATGGAAATCTCTACTATAAACAAATATCGCAGGCTTTTACAAATGGTGATAACATTACTTTACCCGATGGCGGTTGGACAGAGATGAAACCACCAGTAGATATTGAATTTAAAACATATCAGTAGCAAAAAAATGGGCGCTTCTAACACATCTGTGGTTAAAAGGGAGCTCCAAAATTGGATGAGGTGAGAAAAAATTAAGATCCAAATTATATGTGGTTTG
>CALBJM010000343.1 GCA_937893225.1 uncultured Erysipelotrichaceae bacterium
TATAGGACATACTCGATATTCTACATTTGGCACTGTTAATCAAACCAATGCACAACCATTAGTTGTTAGACATGTAAAAGGGCAAATGGCACTAGCGCATAATGGAAATTTGACAAATGCTCCAGAATTAAGAGAAAAGCTTGAATTGCAAGGGGCAATCTTTCATACGACAAATGATTCTGAAATCATTGCTTATGAAATCATTCAAGAAAGATTGCATACTTCTTCCATTGAAGAAGCTATTGAAAACGCGATGGATACACTAGAAGGTGCTTATTCTTTAGTTGTTATGTCACCTGAAAAATTAATTGCTGCTAGAGATGCAACGGGATTTAGACCTCTTGTTATGGGAAAATTAGCCAATGGTGCAATTGTCTTTGCTTCTGAAACATGTGCATTAGATTCTCTTGGTGCAGAATATGTAAAGGATCTAGATGCTGGGGAAATCGTTGTTGTTGATAAAAATGGTGTGCGCTCAATACGTTCGCATGTTAAGCCTATCAAGCATATGTGTGTGTTTGAGTACATCTATTTTGCACGTCCTGATTCGGTTATGGAAGGAATTAGCGTTCATGCGGCAAGAAAACAAGCTGGACGTATTCTTGCAAAAGAACATCCAATAGATGCAGATGTTGTTATTGGTGTTCCAGATTCTGGTTTGGATGCTGCACTAGGTTTTGCAGAAGAAAGTGGAATTCCATATGAAATAGGATTCTCTAAGAATAAGTATATTGCTAGAACTTTCATTCAACCGGCTCAATCGATGCGCGAAAATGCAGTGCGTATGAAATTGAATGTCATCGCTTCTGTAGTAAAAGATAAAAGGGTTGTCATGGTAGATGACTCCATTGTTCGTGGTACGACAAGTGCACGTATTGTTGCTCTTTTAAAGGATGCTGGAGCAAAAGAAGTCCATGTTAGAATATCTGCCCCACCATTTATTTCTCCTTGTTACTATGGAACAGACATCGACTCTAAGAAAAATTTGATTGCGTGCAAATATACACAAAAAGAAATCTGTGAACAAATTGGTGCAGATACTTTAGGCTATCTTTCTGTAGAAGGGGCAAAAGAAATGGCAAAGCATGACGGATGCGATTTCTGTGTTGGTTGCTTTACAGAACATTATCCAGCTCCTATTCCTTCTTCTCAAGAAAAATCTCAATTTGAAAAGAAGATCAATATAACAGAAGAAGAAAAAGTAGATGAACGTGAACGTGTGCATGGAGATGCGAAAGAGTTTTAAAAATAATTTAAGAGTGTTTAGAAAATGAAAACTGTTTGGAATTACGTTTGTAGTTTCATGCGGTTTTTTTCAGGGAATACATCTTTACAGACCTGTTACTACTAGTCTATACACTGTAAGTGTACTTCAAACAAATGATCATTGGTATTTAATGGCTTTGTGACAGTGTGTTATCGAAAATATGAAAATAATTAGCACTCACCTCTTGACTCTGCTAAAAAGAAGACTATATATACAGTTGTAAGATAAAAAAGGATCTTA
>CALBJM010000344.1 GCA_937893225.1 uncultured Erysipelotrichaceae bacterium
GATGAGGAATAGCTGAAAGAAGTGATTTCGTATACGGATGAATAGGATTTGTGAATATTTCATCTGTCGTACCAGTTTCAACAATATGGCCGAGATGCATGATACCAATTCTATCTGAAATATATTTCACCATGGATAGGTCATGTGCAATAAACAGATATGTAGTTCCTAATTCATCTTGAAGGTCTTTCATTAAGTTAACGACCTGTGCTTGAATAGATACGTCTAGTGCAGAAATACATTCATCAGCAATAACTAGCTTAGGATTCAAAACAAGGGCCCTTGCGATACCAACACGTTGTCTCTGTCCACCTGAGAACTGAGAAGGGAAACGCGTTGCTTGCTCTTTAGAAAGACCAACCTTTTCTAGAATAGCATCAACCTTTTCATCAATTTCTTTTTGAGAAGAACATACATGGTGAATTTCAAGACCTTGCGCAATGATTTCTTTAACTTTTTTTCTTGGATTTAAACATGCCATCGGATCTTGGAAAATCATCTGCATGTTAGTGCGCAAGTCTCTTTCATCCGCCTTCGAAAGCTTTCCTGAAATATCTCTTCCATCAAAGATGATTTTACCAGCTGTTGGATTATATAAACGAATAATAGAACGACCGGTTGTAGATTTTCCAGAACCAGATTCACCAACTAATCCATATGTTTCACCTTTATAGATATCAAAAGAAATACCATCCACTGCTTTAACAGTATAATTACGATTAATTCTAAAGTATTGTTTTAAATTTTCTACATGAAGTAGAGGTTTTTTTTCTTCACTCATCGATACCAGCCTCCTTCTTCATTTTTGCGAGCTTTTCCTTTAAGTCTACTGGCAAATCAATCTTAGGCGCTCTTGGATCACACAACCAAGAAGCAACTCTATGTTGTCCACCTACATTAAACATAGGAGGTTCTAATTCAAAATCAATATTCAATGCATATGGATTACGTGGTGCAAATGCATCACCTTTAATTCGGTTTGTTAAATCTGGTGGGCTACCAGCAATGGCGAAAAGTCTTTCACTACTTGTGTCTGTATCAGGCATAGAAGCAAGTAATCCCCAAGTATAAGGGTGACGAGGATCATAGAAGATTTCGTTGATTCTACCCTTTTCTACAATTCTACCAGCATACATAACAGCGACATAGTCTGCGACTTTTGCAACAACACCCAAGTCATGTGTAATATAAATAACAGAAATACCTTTTTCATCTTGAATTTCTTTGATCAATTCAAGAATCTTCGCTTGAATTGTTACATCCAATGCAGTTGTAGGTTCATCACAAATCAAGATATCAGGATCACAAGCCAATGCAATTGCAATAACAACTCTTTGTCTCATACCACCAGAAAGTTCATGAGGATATTGCTTCATTCTCTTTTCAGGATTTGTAATACCAACCTTTGTCAAAAGATCAAGGGCATGTTCTTTTGCTTCTTGTTTAGTCATGTTACGATGCTCAAGCATTGGTTCCATGATTTGTTTTGCAATTGTCATCGTAGGATCAAGTGAAGTCATAGGATCCTGGAATACCATAGCAATCTTACGACCACAGAATTTATAACGAATTTCTTTCTGACTCATTTTTGTTAAATCAGCAACTTGATCATTTCCATTTTCATCCTTGTAATACAAATTGATTTCACCAGAATCAATGATTCCATTTGAATCTAGAATACCCATGATTGTTTTACAAGTTACAGATTTACCAGAACCAGATTCACCAACAATTGCAATTGTCTCACCTTTAAATAGGTCCAAACGAACACCACGGATAGCATTTACTACACCATAATTTGTCTTAAAAGAAATATTCAAATCTCTAATAGAGAGCACTCTATCTTTTTTATCTCTTTTTACTGTCTGTTCCATAGGTACCCTCCTTATTTATTCTGCATCTTAGGATCAAATGCATCTCTTAATCCATCAGCTAATAAGTTAAAACTTAACATCAAGATAGCTAATACAACTACAGGAATCATCAACATATGAGGATATGTAATCATAGAGTTATACCCTGAAGAAATTAATGAACCTAGTGAAGCAGTAGGTTCAGGAACACCAACACCTACGAAAGATAAATATGCTTCTGTAAAGATTGCATTAGGAATAGAAAACATTGATTCAATAATAATTTGTCCAAAAATATTTGGAAGAATTTCTTTAAAGATAATATAGAAATCTTTAGCACCAAGAGTTTTAGCAGCAAGTACATATTCTTGTTCTTTAACCTTTAAGACTTGTGCACGCGTAATACGCTCCATACCTATCCAACCAGTAATCATCAATGCAAAGATAATAGAAGTAATACCTGGTTTTAAGATCAAGCCAAATAATACAACAATAACAAGTGTTGGAATACCATTCAAGATTTCAGCAAATCTCTGCATGATCATGTCAACTGGTCCACCAAAGAAACCAGAAACAAGTCCATAAATCATACCAATACATACATCAATTAAGACAGCAACTAAAGCAATCAATAATGATATTCTTGTACCACTCCATACACGTGTAAACAAATCACGTCCAAGAGCGTCAGTACCAAACCAATAATAAACATTATCTAAACCTTTAGCCAAATACTGGTTTTGACCATTACGCATGCCCCGTGCAATACCTATATTTTCAAGTACAGGAATTCTTGGAACCAAGTTAGCGTGTTCAGTAATAATAGATTTATATGTATGCCCAGAAATCATTGGACCAACGATTGCCATAAATACGATGATCACAATCAATACCGCTGCTACCATAGCACCTTTATTTTTCTTGAAATTCGTCCAAACATCTTTGGCATAGGAAGTACAACAAGTTTGTCATTTTTTCCATGTGCTAATTTAAAATCATCATCAGAAAATTCATAATTTAAATTTTGACTCATGTTTTATCTCCCCTTTCCACGTTCTTTAGATACACGAATTCTAGGATCAATGACACCATACAATACATCTACAACAAATACAGCAATAATGTATAGTAAGGAATAAACGAATGCACAAGCAATTGTTACGTTATAGTCATTCATCTGGATTGCGGTAATCAACAATGTACCAACACCTGGAATACCAAATACTTTTTCTACTACACTTGAACCAGTCAATAGGTTAACAAGCAATGGTCCCATAATTGTTACTATAGGAATTAATGAGTTTCTCATAGCATGCTTGATGATAACTTTATAATCTTTTAATCCTTTAGATTTCACAAGTAAGATATAATCAGAATTCAAGACATCTAGCATTTCACTTCTTGTAAATCTAGCAATATTTGCCGTTGGTGAAAAACTCAACGCAATTGCAGGAAGTACAAGAGATTGACCTTCTTGAGATGCATTGTAAAGAATTGGAAACAGTCCCATCTTATATGCAATGAAATAACATAAAATCAAAGCAAATACATACGATGGTACAGACACACCAATGACAGAAATCGTAGAACAAAGCGTATCGATCCAAGTATTATGATTTAACGCAGCTAAGATACCTAAGATCAATCCCAAAACAGTACCGATAGCCATTGCCATTAAACCAAGTTTAACAGAAATCCATAAGCGAGAAGAAATCATTGCACTAACAGAAAAGTCTTTGTTGATAGCATAAGATACACCAAAGTCCCCTGTTAACATGTTTTTAAAGTAAGTAATAAATCGTGTCAAAAATGGTTGATCTAGTCCATATTTTGCATAAAGCAAAGCTTTTTGCGCTTCATTTAATTTTTCATCATTAAATGGAGAACCAGGCATCATATCCATCATGACAAATAGTACAAACAAGATTACGACCAATGTTGCAATACTAATCAATAGTCGTTTACCAATATACTTTTTCATAAGGTCCTTTCTAAACAAACGATAAGGGTGAACGTCTCACCCTTATCTATTATACTGTAAGATGTAATTAAGCAGATAACTTCATATGACGATAGGAATCAACACCTGCGCCATGATACTGAATACCTGTAAGTTTTGTGTTTTGTAAAGCAGTGTTGCCAGACTGATAGAGTGGAACGATTGCTATATCTGTATTGACAAGAATCTTTTCAGCTTCAGCGAAATCTTCCCATCTAGCCGTAGCATCAGCAGCATCATCATTCAATGCCTTAGAAATTAAAGCATCATAGTCTTTTGATTCATAGTGACCATAGTTATTAGAAGCACCTGTTACGAATAGATCCATATATGTCTGCGGATCCGCATAGTCAGGACCCCATCTGTGGAGAGCTACTGTGTAATTATCATTCTGCATGTCCTGAAGTCTACTCTTCTTTGGTTCGCACTTAGCAGTCATAGAGAAACCAACCTTTTCAAGAGCATCCATTACATATGCTGCTACATTCTTAGAAACATCAGCATCTTCATACAAGAATTCAAGATCTACAGAATCAACGCCAAGCTCCTTGCATCCTTCTGTATAAGCTTCCTTAGCTTTATCAAGATCATATCCAAGTACGACCTTACCAGAAATATCTCTAAAGTCTTCTCCATCAGCATTTGCTGTAGTTGACTTTGTAACGATACCATCAAGTGGTGCAGAACCATCCTTCAATACATCTGTACACATCTTATCTGTATCGATACCATAAGCAATTGCCTTACGGATATTTTCGTTAGCTAGATACTTGTTATGAAAGTTCAATGATAAGTACCAAGAATAACCAGTTAGAGAAGTAACAACATCATCTTTACCAGCGTAATCATCAATTACTTCACTTGTTAGTTTTACATAATCAATGTTGCCAGCTTGGTAATCAAGGATTGCAGACTGACCTTGAACAAGTCTCCAGTTAGCTGTATCTACATTGTCCTTGTATTCGTCAGCATCCCAATACTGATCATTCTTTTCAAATTTCCAAGATGTTGATGGTGTCCATTCAGTCATTTTATATGGGCCAGAATAAATCATATTGTCACTAGACAAAGCATACTGATCACCCTGTTCTTCAACATACTTTTCATTCAATGGGAACAAAGATGGGAATGCACATAATGATAAGAAGAAATCACATGGCTTAGACAATGTAACTTTTAAAGTAGTATCATCAACAGCTTCCCAATCCTTTACATTTGTTGTATTGCTTTCAGCATTTTTATCCATCAAGAAAGCATAATCACTTGCTGTATTAGGATCAATCAAACGATCCCAAGCATACACGAAATCATTTGCTGTTAATGCAGTGCCATCTGACCACTTTGCATCTTTTCTGATATGGAATGTGTATTCCAAACCATCATCACTAACATCCCAACTTTCTGCTAAATCAGCAACTGGAACATTTTTGTCATCCAATTGTGTCAAGCCTGACTGGCACATTGTCAATGCAATAAAGGATGTTCCATCTGTAGAAGTAGAAGAGTTCATGCTAAGAATATCTGTATCTGTAGCAATCGTTACTGAATTTTTTCCAGAACCACCAGTTGTAGCAGCACCAGTTGAAGCTGTACCACTTGTAGATGAAGAGCAACCAGCTAGCATCGTAAGTGCTAGAGCACTTGCCATAAATTTCTTCATAATTTTTCTCCTCTCGTATTTAAAATACGTTTTTATTCTAAACACACATGTTTGTGTTTTCAAGACAAAAGTGTAATTTTTTTCATGAAAAAATCACATTTCTTTCATTTGCTTTCATATTTTTTTCACGTATTTTTATTTTTTCAATTTTCTTCAT
>CALBJM010000345.1 GCA_937893225.1 uncultured Erysipelotrichaceae bacterium
GTTAGGTGATGAAGAGTTCCAATATGGAACACAAACACTTTCTAATATGGTCAATGTATCAGAAAATACGCCAACACTTTTAACAGGTAATATTGAATACGGAGATAGTGAAGCTGCTAATTCTTTAAAAACAGTATTGTTAACGAAAGGTGCAGCAACATACAAAATTCTGAATAAGGGTGATGTGAAAGTTGGTGTCTTCTCTGTGATTGAAGATGGTTTGCTAAATAGTGATGACATCACATTGAATAAAGCAAAAGATTGTGCGAAGTCTATTGTTTCGACATTAAAAGATGAAGGGGCAGATTTTGTTGTGGCAATGGCACATGGCGGAAAAGATTTTGCACATGAGATTGCTAAAATAGATGATATCAATGTTGTTATTGCTTCTTGCAATGTAGATGCAATACAGGAAGTAGAAATGGAAGGTTCTACAAGTATTGTGAGTTGTGGAAGAAATGGACAGTATCTTGGTGTCATTGATTTGGATAAAGATGCAACTAGTGTAAGTGGGTATCAGTTAGTAGAAGTGACAAGTGATCTTGATGCAAACGAAGAAATTGCTGAAAAAGTAGATGCATATAAGAGTGAAGTGAATAGTCTTGTGTTTGATGCATATGGATTAAACATGGATAAGTCTATCGCAGCAAGTGAATTTGATTTTCAAGCAATTGATCATAATTCAACGAATTTATTAAATAATAATACTGCAGACCTAATTACAGATGCCTATGCTTATGCATATGATACTTGGTATGAAGATTGGTATGAATCTTGGAAAGAAAAGAAGAGACAGAGACTGAAAGCAGCACAATCCCTAGCAGAAAAATCAGCTGCAGATAATACTGATGCTGCAGAAGAACAAGCAGAAGGCAGTGAGCCTACACCTACACCTTCTATTTCTCCAGAGGCAGCTGCACGTATTGAAGAAATTCAAAATATGAAACCTTCAGTTAAATCCCGTGCAGTGGGTATGATTACGCAAAAAGAAATACAGAATTCTATAGCGAAAGGTACAATAACTGCACAAGATGCATACAATTTAGTGCCAAATGGAACAGGTGCTGATGGAAGTGATGGTGAGTCACTTGTACTTGTATTTTTGAAGGGATCGGATTTAAGAGCTTTGTGTGAGTATGATGTAACGTATTGCAGAAAGAATGATCCAGACAACCAATTACATTTTTCTGGTTTGAAGTATACATATAGTGATATTCGCCAAGATTACAACCATGTAGAAGATGTCTATGTAGATGTTGTGAATGATTACTATATACCTGTACAAAATGATGACTACTATCCTGTAGTAACGACCCTGACGACCGCAAAACAATTATTAGAATTAGCGGATACTACAAATGGAAACTTTACTGTAAAGTATTATGATGAAAATGGTGGAAAAATCCAAAAATTAGGGGCACATGTCTTAACCTATAAGAATAACGAAATGAAATCATTCAAAGCGATATCTGCATATATAAGTGACATGGAACGCAATGCTAGTGGAGAATCCACAATTTCTACGAACTATGAAAAAGCAAATAAAAATAAGAACGAGGACACTGAATTCACTTTCACGGA
>CALBJM010000346.1 GCA_937893225.1 uncultured Erysipelotrichaceae bacterium
ATGTTTGTCATTATGTTTTTATATATTTTTGCAATTCTGGTTTTTGTGGCAATCGTACCATTTTTATCAAAAATTGCTACAGATTATATACATGAGGGATATACACTGAATTTTGGTCTGGCTAGAGGTATGGGGTCTGTATCCTATGCTACTTCTGCTTTGATACTTGCACAGTTTGTCAATTATTTTAGTCCGGATTTTGTATCGGTGATTTATAGTGTAGGTAGTATTTTGTTTATGGGATTGTTGGCTACAATCGATATAAAAGAAAGTGAAGATGATATATCGGCCAATGGTAATGTGTTTACAATTATTCAGAAATATAAGTCGCTGTTTTTTACATTGTGTGGATTTGCATTGTGTTTTGCTGGTGGTGTGACTTGTGCAACGTATTTGATTCATATTGTAAAGAATCTTGGCGGAGATACAACGATGTATTCTATTGCGGTATTTTTGATGGCGGTTAGTGAAATGCCTGCTATGAGTGTTACTCGTAGATTGATGCGTCGATTTAAGACAATGGACTTGATCATTGTTGCGGGTGTTTGTTACTTGATTCGTAATGTTTTGATTTGTATAGCACCGAATTTGTTTGTGCTTTTTATTGGGATGTTGTTCCAAAGTGCAAGCTATGGATTGTTGACGTCTTTATTGACATATCATGTAACGGATACGTGTGATAAGGAAGATGAAATGATGGGACAAACATTGATTGCGATAATGACTACTGGCATCGGCTCTACGTTAGGAAATGTTGTTGGTGGTGTTTTACAAGATACATTTGGCATACAGGCAATGTTGTTGTTTGTTATCGTGTTAACAGTGATTGGTAGTGCAATAATGGTTGCTACGGGATTGAAGTATAGGAATAGTAATGGTGTGTGATGAAATGTTTGTATGAAGAACATGTTTAGCCTATAGTGCAATCATGATATAATACGCCTAATGGAGGTGATGAAGATGTTGGATGAAATGTACGATAAGAAAGTTTCAATAAGAGAATTGGTTGATTTCTTTAAGTTTGAAAGATTGACTGGCGATGATAAATCTCTTGATCGTTGGACTGTAGTTCCAGATGTAAATCGTCCGGGTTTTGAACTTTGTGGATTTTATAAAATGGCCGAACCACGTAGAATCGTCATCATTGGTAATAAGGAGTCCGAGTTTATTCGAACAATGTCAGAAGCTGATCAAAGGGCACGTTTTCCATTGATTACAGATGGATTGACTCCGGCTTTGATCATTACAAAAAATAATGCACTTCCTCCTGTTTTGAAAGAAGTAGCTGAGAGTACAAATTTCCCAGTTTTAAGAACCAATATGGAAACATATCGACTAATGGCAGATATGATCACATATTTAGATGAAAAACTTGCTCCGGAAGATACGATGAGTGGAACACTTATGAGTATTCGTGGCGTAGGCGTACTTTTGACTGGTGAGTCAGGTATGGGAAAGAGTGAAACAGCATTGGAATTGATTCGTCAAGGAAACGTTCTTGTTTCAGATGATAGAGTTGATGTAATGCATATTCATAATCATATTATTGGACATGCTCCAGATATCATTAAAGGTCTTCTTGAAATTCGTGGGATTGGTATTATTGATGTTGAGAAAATGTTTGGTGCAATGGCAATGACAGATAGTTCTCATATTAATTTAGTCATCAAGCTAGTGCCTTTTGAATCAGAAGCAGATTACAATCGATTGGGTGATGAAACGATGCGCTATACAAGAATTTTGAATGTGCTTGTACCAACCATTGTTTTGCCAGTGTCTGCAGGAAGAAATACAGCTGCATTGATTGAATCTGCAGTTTCGAATTTTAGACTTGCAGAAGCTGGTTTCAATAGTGCAGATGAGGTGCGTGAAAGATTCAAAGAATTTATGCAAGAAGCAAATGAAAGAGAGGGCAAAGCATGATTTGGTTCCCTGATATAGCCACAATTGTAGCGGTAGGGGGAATTACAATTAAGTGGTATGCTTTAACGCTTGTTGCAGGGTGTATTATTGGCTATTTGTATCTTTCTCGTGTTATGAAATTACATGGATATAAACAAGCTGTATCAGATGATTTATTGATTATTGCATTATTAGCAGGTATCCTTGGTGGAAGAGTATTTTGGGTCTTAGAAAACTTTAAGAATTATTCGATGTATGCTTGGTATATTTTTGCAATAGGGGATGGTGGAATAGATATTCTTGGTTCTTTGTTAGCAATTAGCGGTGCTATTTTAGCATATGGGAAAAAGCATCACATGTCTTTTCGTAGAACCATGGATGTTGTTGTTACAGCATTTTTGATCATGTTGACAATTGCACGTATCGGGCGCGCACTTGAAATTTCTACTGTTTGGTATTGTGTTGCGGCGTGCTTGGTGGAATTGCTGATTGTGTATTCCTTTATGCGTACGTATTCGCCAACGCGCAAAAGAGGTGATGCATTTTCAATGATGCTGATGTTAACGGGCGTTGAAAGACTTTCCGCAATGGTTTTCCATTGGGATCCTTTAGCGGTGAAAAACGTGATTCCATGTATTCTAGTAGAAGTACTTGGCATTACTCTTTGGACATATTCAAGATTTTTTGATAAACGCAAACCTGTGATTCTTTTTGATTTTGATGGAACGATCATGGACAGTGAACAGATGATCATTGGTTGTTTTGCTTATTTGTATCAAAAATATGGGAATATCAATGATTTTACAAAGGAAATACAACAAGAAGTGTTTGGTCCACCACTGCGAGATGAATTGAAAAAGTTATTTCCTGATCAAAATACAG
>CALBJM010000347.1 GCA_937893225.1 uncultured Erysipelotrichaceae bacterium
CATATATTGATGTATGTGAATCTGTACGTACACTCAAACAATTTTTACAAATACGTGATAACGCACCGATTTATGAAACCGTAAAAAAGAACGGCAGTGTAGGCATACCAACAATTATTCTTGATGATCAAACGATTACATTAGATTGGGAAAGTGTTATTCGCAAGCTAGGATATGAAGTAATTCATATTTCTGCAGGAAAAACTTGTGGAATTGATGGAAAAGGTTGTTAGAATCTATATAATGTATCTATGCTATTAAAGATCAACCAAATCAAATGTCACGTTGGAGAGACCCTATCTCCTTGTCATATCGCAAAAAAAATACATGCATCTCCCCATGAAATTCTTTCATATGAAATTGAAAAAGAATCTTTAGATGCACGTGGTGAAGAACTTGTATATTCATACACTGTTCTTGCAGATGTCAAAAATGGACATCGCTATCTGAAAAGAAAAGATGTCATTGAGGGGAAAAAAGAAATCTATACTGCTCCTGCTCCATTACAAACAAACCAAAGACCACTCGTTGTGGGATTTGGCCCTAGTGGAATGTTTGCTGGACTTTTATTAGCAGAATGCGGATTAAAGCCAATTATCATCGAAAGAGGTAAGTGTGTCGAGCAAAGAACGCAAGACATCCATAACTTCTTTGCAAATGGTAAACTCTTACACGAAAGCAATGTACAATTTGGTGAAGGCGGTGCTGGTACTTTTTCTGATGGAAAATTGACAACACGGATGAAAAACATACGCGTACAGAAAGTATTGAATGAGTTTGTAGAAGCTGGTGCTAAAGAATCAATTCGCTATGAACATCGCCCACATATTGGAACAGATGTCTTGCAAATCGTTGTAAAAAACATTCGCAATAAAATTCTCTCGCTTGGTGGAGAAATCCATTTTGAAACAAAACTCAATGCATTAGAAATACAAAACGGGTGTGTCACTGCAGCAATCACAACAAAAGGCACTATAGAAACGAATCATGTGCTTCTCTGTGCTGGACACAGTGCTTCAGATACATATGAAACACTCTACGCACAAGGCATACAAATGATCCAAAAAGACTTTGCAGCAGGTGTGCGTGTTGAACATCCTCAAGCACTCATCAATACAAATCAATATGGTAAATTTGCCAATGATCCGCACCTTGGAGCTGCTAGTTATTCTTTGACCTATCGTGCGTCTACTGGTAGAGGCGTATATTCTTTTTGTATGTGCCCTGGAGGCGTCGTTATTCCTGCTTCCACTGAGGAAAATACTTTAGCTGTCAATGGTATGTCATATAGTCAAAGAAATGGAAAAAATGCGAATAGTGCAATTCTTGTCCAAATTCCAACAAAAGATTTTGATCATGGACATCCGTTAGATGGATTTCAGTTTCAAAAAGAACTAGAAAAAAGAGCATATTTAGACAATTATGCCGCACCATGTATGAATATTGCAGATTATGTTGCACATTCTAAAAGTACAAAATTGGTTATTCCTTCTTCCTATCCAAGAGAAACAATATTGGAAGATATGCATACTTTATTTTCAACAAAAGTCAATCAATCACTAGAAGAAGGATTTTTAAACTTTGATCATAAGATTCCTGGATTTTTGCATCACGGAATCATGGTTGGTATGGAATCACGTTCTTCTTCCCCTATTCGCATCCCTAGAGAAGAAAATGGTGAAAGTGTGAGTGCACATGGTTTCTATCCATGTGGAGAAGGTGCTGGATATGCTGGTGGTATTGTGAGTAGTGCAGTAGATGGTATACGCCAAGCAGAAAATGTCATTGAAGATATTCGGAAAAAACAACATTGATATATTTCAATGTTGTTTTTCTTGATACACAGATGGAGAAAGAAAAACAGAATTTTTGAAGCAAAAAAGGATGAAAAAATCATTGTAATACTCTTCAAGTATATTAAATTGATGATTTGTTGCTTGTAAGATACGCAAGTATGTTTGCTCTTTCATTTCGTTTTTAATTTCATCTATGGCTTGTTTCAACATATCCATACAATACATGTAAGAAGTAGTATATTGACGTATCAAAGTCTTATGACATTCTTTATACACTTGTTTCACAGGTGTAATAAATTTTACATAGGATGTATTCCAAATATGTTGTACTGTTAAATCATCACATAACAATTGTATTTGTTCCTTCATATATTTTTTTATTTTTTCTTTGTCACCTGAAGCAACCATATCAAAACTACTTGCTAGAGAAGTAGACAGCCGATACATATCTTGTGCAGAAAGAGATGTCAGCTGCAGCATGATGTCATACAGGATTGGTTTCAATTCTGTAAGAGTGATGCGTTCAATTCTTTGCCACAAAAATTTTCGATACTCATCCACTTCTTGATGCATAAATGGTGTCAAAAGAAAGATAGCTGTCATTCGTGCAGTCATTTTTGCATCACTTTCCGTAAAACTAGATGAATCTTTTTTTATATATGCATCAGAAATATCCATAATATCTGCATAAGTTCCATTAGGAGGAATTTCTTCCAGCAGCATTTGAATATTGGTTTGTTCTATTGCAGCTTTGCATTGTGTTTTCTTAACAGAAAAATATTGTTTAAAAAGGAAAAAATTGGTACATGTTGGAAAATGTATCATGTTTTGGATATTTTCTATAGACATACCAGATTGTCGTAATCGTAAGATCAATTTCAATTCTTTTTCACTTTCATCATCAAATTCATAGTAGTTATTTTCCCTTTTCGTCGGATGTAATAAATCATTTTGAATATAAAAGTGAATCGTTTTTCTAGAAAGTCCATATTTTCGAGCAATTTGATAGATTTGCATACATAAAGTATACCCTTAATGGACACTTTTTTGTGAAAGCGTTTTAAAAATATGTGAATTTTTTGACAAAACATTCTAATTGTACGCTTAAAATCTTGGGTTGACTGTCCATTTAGAGCATATTCTACAATTTTTATAAAGAGAGGGGAAACTTTATGAATAAAACAATCAAATCGTTATTGGTTGCTGGACTTGCATTGAGTATGGGTGCTTGTTCTTCTACTAGTAACAAAGAAACAAAAGAAGAAATGAAAGATGGTTCCTACACTGCTGAAGTCAATGGTCACAATGGATCTATGACAGTGGAAACACAAATTTCTGAAGGAAAGATTTCGAAAATCGACATCACAGAACACACAGAAACGTATGGTATCGGGTATGGTATGCCTACTACGCCAGTAGAAGCAATACCAGAAAAGATCATAGAAACACAATCTTTAGGCGTTGATACGATCACAGGTGCTACTATTACTTCTGCAGCTATCATCAATGGTGTTGCTGAAGGTGTGAAGCAAGCTGGTGGTGACAGTGATGCATTGAAAAAAGTTGAAGTAAAAAGTGAAAATAAGGATACGACAATTGATGCAGATGTAGTTGTTCTGGGTGCTGGTGCTGCAGGTATGTCAGCAGCTATTGAAGCTAGCAATGCTGGTTCAAAAGTCGTTATTCTTGAAAAGCAAGGTATTATTGGTGGATCTACAACTAGAAGTGGTGGCAAATTGATTGCGGCTGGTACAAAATATCAAGAAGAGCAAGGATTTACTGGTGATACACCAGAAGCATTATTTGATTACTTCAAGTCTGTAGGTGGCGACAAGTTAGATGATGTAAAATTAAAAGAATTTACAGATAATGCTTTAACAGATGTCAATTGGTTAGAAGATATGGGTGTTGACATTATCAATGTTGAACCAATTCATTCTTCTATCACACCATGGCGTGTTATGAATACCAAAGGCGGTGGTGGACAAGTATCTGGTATTGGTGGACAAATTTCAGTACCTTTATATGATACTTTATCCAAAACTGACACAGAAATTTTCTATGAAACGACTGCTGATGAAATCCTCATGAAAGATGGCGTGATTACTGGAGCAAAAGGAACTAGAAAAGATGGAACAAGTGTGACTGTAAATGCACCAAATGTTATCATCGCTACAGGTGGTTATGCACAAAGTGAAGAATATACATCTCATTTGAAGATGGGAAAAGTAGCTACAAGCGTCCCTGCTGGTAATGTTGGTGATGGGATTCAGCTTGGTCAAGATGTTGGAGCAAAGATTGAATTTACTGATGGCATCCAAGAAGTACTTGTAAGTTTTAGTTGTGGTGTTGGAATTAATGAAGAATCTGGCTTAATCGTTACAGATGATGGCAAAAGATTTGTTAACGAGTATACATATCAGTCTCACGTTGCAACTGCAGCTAGAAAAGCCGGTTCCATTGGTGCATATTATATCGCTACAGAAGATGATCCTAACCAAACTGTTCAATATGGTCTTACACTTGACTCTACACTTAGTGCAGATTCTGTAGAAGAACTTGCTGAAAAGATGAACGTTGATGCGAAGACTTTGACTAAAACAATCGATAGATACAATGAACTATGTGATAAAGGCGAAGATGAAGATTTTGGTAAACCTGCAGAATACATGCAAAAGATTGAAGGCAAAGTATATGCAATTCCACTTAGTAGAAGTTATACAGTTACTTTTGATGGACTTGTAACAGATATTGATTCTCACGTATTAGATGAAAATAATAAAGCTATTCCTGGTCTATACGCAGCAGGAGAAGTTGCATTTACAGGTTTATTTGGAGATGAATATCCAAGTTGTGGACTTGCAATAGGTGCTTCTGTTAGATATGGCAGAATTGCTGGTATTAATGCAGCAGCTGGAAAATAATTACATTGTAAAAAAAGAATCAAAGCTTATGCAATGATTCTTTTTTCTTATTTTTCATTAGGCTATATTAGCAAAATGGTGAATTCAAGAAATAGAGTATATGA
>CALBJM010000348.1 GCA_937893225.1 uncultured Erysipelotrichaceae bacterium
GCTTCACATACAAACAATTGTTTTTTAGCACGTGTAAAGGCAACATATGCAAGTCTTCTTTCTTCTTCGATACCTCGCTGTGTTTCATTCAAAGCACGTACGTTTGGAAATATACCATCATTCAAATCAGTAACGAAAACAGTATCAAATTCCAATCCTTTTGCAGCATGCACCGTCATCAACTGTACACAATCCTGTGCTTGTTCACTTTCTCGATCTGTATACAATGCTATATTCTGCAAATATTCGTCCAAATACATGTCTGGATTATTATTTGTAAAATTTTGCAGATCAGAAACAAGAGCTTTCAAGTTCATTAATCTTTCATCTTTCTTTTCTTCATCTGCTTCACACATTGCTTGCACACCACTTTCAGAAATAACTTTTTCTAAAAGTTGATCTAATGGCATTTTTCCAGAGCGCTCAATTTGTCTCCATTCTTCTACCATAGAAACAAAATCCGCAATGGTCTTCTTTGCTTTGCCAGAGAAAATTTCTCCATGGTCCTTTAAAACTTCATACATGCTTTTTCCATTATTGCGTGCAGTATCAGTAATCAGATCCATTGTTTTACCACCAATACCACGCTTAGGACGATTCAACACTCTTTGTAAAGCTAAATCATCCGCAGCTGTAATCATGCGCAAATAGCACAATGCATCTTTTACTTCCATACGCTCATAGAAGCGAATGCCACCATAAATAATATAAGGAATTCGTAAATCTATCATGGCTTTTTCAAGGCCACGAGACAAATAGTTTGAACGATATAAAATAGCAATATCAGAATATTTTTTTCCTTCTGTATGCATTTCTCGTATCTTTCCAGCAATCCATGCTGCCTCATAATCATCACTTTCAGCCGCATAATGCACAACTTTTGTATCATCTATTTTTGAAGTGAACAATTCTTTCTTCAAACGATTTTGATTATGTGCAATCACGGAGTTAGAAGCATTTAATATTGCGCTTGTAGAACGATAATTTTCATTCAACATAATTGTTTTAGCGGAAGGAAAATCTTTTTCAAAATGCATAATGATATCGACATTTGCACCACGCCAAGTATAAATCGTTTGGTCTGGATCACCTACAACATACAATGAGGCATATTTTCCACTCAAAAAGCGAATCAATTTATATTGCAAATTATCAATATCTTGAAACTCATCTACGAGAATATACTCAAACCTTCTCTGCCACTTTGCTAATACATCTTCATGTTTAGAAAATAAAGACACTGTTTTTAAAATCAAATCATCAAAATCCAATGCAAACATTTCTTTCTGGCGATTCACATAGTACTCATAAATTTTTGCTTTATCTTTATCCTCTCCAAATTCACCTGCTAATGCATAGGCATGCTCAACTGTTACTTCTCCAGATTTATTATTTGAAATATAGCCAACGACTTCACCTGGTGTTAATTTTGAATCCTCCAATTTCAATTGCTTGATTGCTTCTTTAACAACAGATTTTTGATCATCAGCATCCATGATCGTAAAGCTTTTTGGATATCCTAAAACACCAATATCTTCTCTTAAAATACGCACGCATAAGGAATGAATCGTAGAAATCCAGTGTGGAACATCTTCTTCCGGCAACATTTTTCCAAGTCTTTCTTTCATTTCATTTGCGGCTTTATTTGTAAATGTAATCGCTAATATTTTATATGGACGTACATCTTCATCTTCAATCAAATGTACAATACGCATAGTTAAAACACGTGTTTTTCCAGAACCCGCACCTGCAATAATACGCAAATACTGATCATCTGACAAAACAGCTTCTTTTTGATTTGTATTCAATAAAGTTGTATCAATCATTTCAATTTCTCCAATGCCAACATATTATATCAGACATATCTTTACATAACGAAAATATGTCATGCTATAATATGCCCGAGGTATAAAACAATGATTTTAAAAGCAGAACAATGGAAAGACTATTCTTGCCTTGATGCAGGAAACGGAGAAAAATTAGAACAATGGAAGGGCGTCATTTTACGCCGCCCTGATCCACAAGCAATCTGGCCAATGTACGAAAATAAAGATTGGAAAAAAGCGGATGCTATCTACCACAGAAGTAATAAAGGCGGTGGTAAATGGGAATATAAAAAACATTTACCTGAATCTTGGACGATCAATTACAAAAATTTAACATTCAAAGTATCCCCTACAGGATTCAAGCATACAGGTATATTTCCTGAACAAGCCGTCAATTGGGATTGGATGCACGATTTGATTTCTTCACACAAAGACGAAGATATTCGCGTGTTAAATTTATTTGGATACACAGGATGTGCAACAATGGCCTGTAGTGAAGCAGGTGCTGCTGAAGTCGTACATGTAGATGCGTCTAAAGGTATGGTGCAATGGGCCAAAGAAAATCGCGATCTTTCAAATCTTCAACAAAATAAGATTCGCTTTATTGTTGATGATTGTTTGAAATTTGTAGAAAGAGAAAAAAGAAGAGGGCATACATATCACGGTATTTTGATGGATCCACCAAGTTACGGAAGAGGTCCTAATGGTGAAATGTGGAAGTTCGAAAAAGAAATCGTAGGTCTTATCAAAGCTTGCCTAGAAATTCTAGATGATAATGCACTTTTCTTCTTGATCAATAGTTATACGACAGGTTTTTCATCTATGGTTTTAGAAGATTTGATGAAAACAATGATTCTTCCTACACACCCTGAAGGAACGATTTCTTGTGGGGAAGTAGCAATTCCATTACAAAATAGAGACCTTCTGCTCCCTTGTGGAATTTATGGAAGATGGGAAAGAAAATGATTCACGTACTCTACGAAGACAATCATATATTATGTGTAGAAAAGCCAGTCAATGTACCTGTTCAAGAAGACGATAGTCATGATGCAGATCTATTATCCATGTGCAAACAATACTTAAAAGAAAAGTATAACAAACCAGGCAATGTCTACCTTGGTCTTGTCCATCGACTTGATCGACCAGTTGGCGGTGTAATGGTATTTGCGAAAACTTCAAAAGCCGCTTCCAGACTATCTGAGGCTGTACGTACACATACGATCAAAAAAGAATACATTGCTATAGTAGATGGAATTATTTCACAAAAACAAGGTACACTTGTAGATTATCTCAAAAAAGACACTAGAAAGAATAGAGTCACAGTCGCTAGCGCACAAGAAGGTAAAAAATCGATATTACATTATGAAGTCATAGATCAAAAAAAGCACAAAACACTCGTACACATCACACTCGAAACAGGACGCAGTCATCAAATACGTGTGCAATTTTCATCTAGAAACTTACCACTTGTCTACGACCAAAGATACAATACACACACTAAAAAGGGACAAATAGCATTATATGCTTATCAACTTACTTTTATGCATCCTGTAAAGAAGGAACCTATTGTTGTGACTTGTTTTCCACAACCTAAGGATCCATGGAATCTATTTGAGGTAGAAAAATGCCTAAGCAGAAAGTAAGAAAACCAAAAAGACATATTCGCAAAAGTATACTTGTTATACTTACTTTATGCATTACATTAAGTATCTTAGTATGGCAAGTTCCAAAATACATGTCCAAAACAAAGTTAAAAGACTTAGGGTACGATAAAGAAACGATCAAAATCATACAAAGTGAAGATTTGGCAAATACGATCATTTCTCACAAGTACTACTCAGACTATCTTGCTAAAAGCATTCGTGACAAAACACTCAATCAAGAGTATTTATCACTCTATGCCGCCATCACTACAGATAGAACACTAGAAGCCAAAGATTTCTTACTCTATAACCGACTTCTAGACAAAGGCTATGAAGAAGATCAATTGGATAACTTGTTCAACAACCTAACATTCTACGAAATCACACCCCTATTAGTCTTTGATTACCAATGGGATGAAAAACCATACATTGAAGACTGTATAGCAAACCGTGATACAAACTCTGAAACGACATTCATTCTTTCGGACTCTTATTTATCACGTTACAAACTAAAAAAAGAAGCTGAAACCAATGTTACAGACACATTAGTCAATAGTACATACACACTAAACAACGACTATGTACCAGCAGATATCACAGATATTTCTACACAATATGCTGTAAATGGAATACAACTTACTGCACAAGCTGCAGATGCTTTTACATCTTTTGCACAAGTTGGTGTTTCTACAAATCATAACTTTTTTGCGACAACAGGATATATCAGCTATGACACACAAGAAAGTGCATATAACAGTTTTCTAGCACGTATGAGCGAAACAGAAGCTGACAGCATCAGTATTCGTGCAGGACATTCTGAACACCAAACTGGTTTAGCAGTCAATGTTGCGTCAACTTATGAAACATCCGTTGCTTTTGAAGAAACAGAAACATATAAATGGATATGTGAAAATTGTACTGACTATGGATTTATACAACGTTATCCTGCTGGTAAAGAAACAATCACCGGTGTTTCTGATGAATTAGGACACTTAAGGTATTTAGGAAAAGATCTCGCAAAAAAAGTCAAAGATTCCTCTTTAACTTTTGATGAGTATTATTGTTTATATCTTGCCAATTGGGAAGAAAAATCTGACAAACCATCTAAAACAATTCTTGATCAAATCGATGACTATAATGCCCATTAAGGGCATTTTATAATTCATTATAGTAAGTGAAACAAAAAGGAGATTATTATGAACGATATTGCAAATATGCAAATTAATGCATTTGATAAATTCAATACAGAATGGGCACTTGTGACTGCAGGCTCTCCAATAGACTTTAATAGCTGCACTATAGGATGGGGCAGCTTTGGAAACATTTGGTCACAAAACGGAAAACCATGTCAAACAA
>CALBJM010000349.1 GCA_937893225.1 uncultured Erysipelotrichaceae bacterium
GCAGGCAAGAACTATATTACCATATTCAAATTGAAATGCAACACTTTTTTGTATTTTTTTTACATGTACAATAATAGAGAGGTGATAAAATGAACCAAGAAGAAATCGAATTGCTTAAACAAACTCTTGCTGAACAAAAGAAAACAAATAAAACATTAACAATGCTTTTACTTATAGTGTGTATCGTCCTTGTTGGAATCATTGTGTGCGGTGTGCTTCTTTTACCAAAGATACTCGGATTGATTTCTGCATTACATACAACATTGGATGAACTTCAACCAGCCATCAGCGGCATCAATAACTTTGATTATGATTCTTTGAATGCATCGGTTTCACAATTAAAAGATGCAATTACTTCACTGAATAATTTTTTGAGTGTATTTCATTGATATTTATGCTTAGAAAGAGGGAAATCCTCTTTCTATTTTTTGTATAAAGTCATACAATATGTATGGGTTAGCTTATGGCAGAAAGAAGAGATGTAATCAAAAACAAACGTGCTATTTTACAGGGATACATTGACATGACTTCAGAAAAGAACATTGAGAAGATAACAGTCAGTGATGTCATACAAAAAGCGAATGTGTCTCGTGCTACATTTTATGCACATTATAAAGATATTCATGCATTGAAAGAACAATTTGAAAATGACTTTATGTTGATGATGTTGCAGCTAAATGATGACTCCATTCAAAAACTCATCAAAGAACCAGAACAATCTGTATTTAATTTCTTTTGTACATTTGATAAAAATAAAAAATTGATACGTTCTCTTTCTGGTAATGGCAGCAGTGAGTCTTTTTTTCTTTTGTTCAAAAATGCATTAAAAGACAAAATCATGCAAACGATTCATTCTTCTGATACAAAAAGAGCAGAGGTCGTTGCTTTTACGATTGCTTCTTTATTAACAGATAATTGTAAAGAAGTTGTATTGCTGCAGCGGAAAAAAATATCTAATGAGCAGCGTGCATTGATCGTTTCTAAATTTATTCCTAGAAAATAAGTTTCTTTTGGAATTTCTATATGAAATTGGGAATACCTTATTGGAGGTATTCTTTTTATGACGCTTATTCAAGACATTCCGGAATTTGAAAAACCAAGAGAAAAAGCAATGCAATTTGGTGTGCATGCATTAAGCAACAGAGAACTCATTGCTTTATTGATTCGTACAGGTACAAAAGCACATTCTTCTTTGGATATTGCTTCCGATTTATTGAGACAAGCAGGAAGTTTAGGCAGGGTATTAGCATTAGATGTGCATGAATTAAAATCCATCCGTGGAATATCAAATGTCAAAGCTGTAGAGATACAAGCTATTGGGGAAATACTAAAGCGTATTCATTATGAAACGATTATTGATCAAAATGTTATTACATCCCCTCAAGCATTCCTTTCTTGGCTTATTGCAGAAATAGGCTATGCACGTGTAGAAAATTTTATGGTCGTGTTTCTAGATACTGCTAATCACATTCTTTCGTATGAAATATTATCTACAGGTACGATCAATTCTGCGACGGTATATCCTAGAGAGGTGATGAAAAAAGCAATTTTAAAAGGCGCTTCTAGTATTATTGCTGTACACAATCATCCTTCCCATTCTCTAAAAGTATCTATGCAAGATAAACTGCTTACTGAGGAAATCATCCAAGCAGGAAAAACCATTGGTGTAGATGTACTGGATCATATCATCGTCACTGATCAAGCAGGATATTCGATTCTCCATCAAAGAACAATGGAGGTGGATATAAAATAATGCTAAAATACTACTTATGAAGATAATAGAAAGATTAGAAGAAAAAATAAACAAAGATATCACAGCATCAACTTTATTAAAGGTTGCATTGCTTCTTTTGATTGTATTTTTATGTATTCAAACACGTTCATTTTGGACATGGCTAGCAAATAAGGCGTGGGTCATTTTGTCTCCATTTGTGCTTGGTTTTGTGATTGCATATATTTTAAAAACGCCGATTGCTTTTGGAGAAAAGCATCATATCAAGCGTGGGGCAATGGTATGTATTTGTTATATAGGTATATTTGTATTTTTGGCGTGGTTGATCATGTCAATCGTACCTATGGTATTTAATCGGTTAGGGGATTTCATCAATTCCATCATTGCTGGGGTAAATTGGTTGAGCATACGGTATACGGAATATTCGTCAAATAATCCGAATAATACGTGGGTGCTTGCTTTGGTTCAACAAGCAACGAAATCATTGAAAGATTTGTCAAGTCTGATTCCTGAAATTTCCAATATGCTTCCAACATTATTGAATAATGCGATTGGTTCTTTAACAAATGGATTGTTTGCTATAATCATTTCGATTTTTATGAGTATTGGATGGGAAAAGATTCGTTTTCAGATTTTATTGCTTTCTAGAAGAGTTTCAAAAATGTGTTTCGATTGTGTTGTTTCTATCAATGAAGAAGTGAGCAGCTATATTCATTCATTGATGATCTTGATGTTGATCAAATTTGTAGAATATGCATTGGTTTATCTTTTGATTGGGCATGCAGATTGGTGGATCTTAGCTTTGATGACGAGTATTTCCTTGTTGATTCCTTATATTGGCCCTACTATTGTGAATTGTATTGGTATATTGACTTCGTTGAGCATATCTGGTGGAAGGGTCATTCTTTTGATCCTTTTGATCGTGATATTATCGCAAGTCGATGAATATGTCATTGCTCCGCTAGTGCATTCGCATAATACAGCTGTAACACCTTTGTGGGCATTGTTTTCTATTTTTACAGGCAATGCATTGTTAGGCATTACTGGTTTGATTATCGCAATTCCTTCTTTTTTGGCAATTCGCGTCATTGTTCTAAAGTATCAAGCATTGGATACATGTGAGGGAAAATCATGAAAAAGCTATTGCAAACGCTAGTGTCTTTAGGGATGCTTTGCACACTATTGACAGGATGCACAAATATACGCACAAAGATCACGTATACTGTGTATCCGCTAGGCTATATCATTGAACGCTTAGTTGGAAATAATTTACAGTATCAATCTATCCAAGATGATAATACGATCGTAACAAAAGCTACGATAGCGGATGATTATAAAAAAATATTAAAAACAAGCAAAGTTCTTTTTCATATTGGAGATCTAGAACCATACTATAGTACACATGTAAATGAAATAAAGGAAAGTGGCATAACAGATATTGATTTGTCTAGTCATAATGCTGTATATGGTTTTGAAAGATATACAAAAAAAGAAACAGATGAAGGGGAGCAATTTGTAGCTTCACCATATTATGATGGCAGTATTTTTGATTCTATCGATATGTATGAAAAAGATTTGTATTTATGGATGGATCCAATCACAATGGTTTCTATGGCAAAAGACATCAAAGATTACTTAGTGAATGCTAATCCTAGTTTGTCTTCTACGATTGATGCAAATTTTAAGTCTCTTGAGGAAGACTTGATCAATATTGATGCACAGTATCAAAATTTAAGTAATAATCTAGAAAAGAATCATGAAAAGATTTGTTTTGCTTCTATGTCTTCTAGTTTTGGGGCATGGCAAAAAGCGTATGGCTTTGCAGTGTATCCGATCGTATTGAGCCGGTATGGTTCTTTGCCGAATGCAGAACAATTAGCAGCTATTGAAAAAAGGATACAGGAAGATGGTGTGAAGTATATCGCATATGAGCCAAATATGAGTGAAGACATGATCGATTTATTTAATACTGTGCAAAAAGATTGTGATTTGACAAGAATCGATCTTTGTAATTTATCTTCATTATCGGATGAAGAAAATAATGCTGGAAAAGATTATATTTCTATTTCTTATGAAAATTTAAAAGTACTAGAATCAATTGTTGAAGCAGATGGGGAGGAATAAATGCGAAAATTATTACTTACAGATGGAAATTCGATGTTGTTTCGTGCGTATTATGCTACAGCGTATGGAAATATGCGCATGAGCACAAAAACAGGTGTTCCTACAAATGCAGTATTTGGCTTTGCGAATATGATGCAAAAAGCCATTGATATGATCCAGCCAGATGCAATTCTTGTTGCATTTGATGCTGGAAAACATACATTTCGTCATGAATTATATGCAGACTATAAAGGTGGTAGAAAACCAACTCCAGAGGACTTAGTTCCTCAATTTCAGCTTGTACGAGATTTTTGTGATGCATATGGCATTCGTTGGATCGAAATGCAAGATATAGA
>CALBJM010000350.1 GCA_937893225.1 uncultured Erysipelotrichaceae bacterium
TGACGGAGATCTTCATATTCTCCACCTTGCACGATACCAAAGATACCTTGTTCATCAGGTCTTGTATTTGCATTCTTTCCTCTTTCGGCCCAACGCAGTGTTCTTTCCATACTCTTTTTTGCATAATCATATGTAGCAGGGTAAGGAATGCACTCGTCAAAACTCATCATGATATCTGCACCAATCTTGTTTTGGATCTGTATGCTCTTTTCAGGAGAAAGAAACATTTTATCTCCATTGAGAATGTTACGAAACTCAACACCTTCTTCTGTGATCTTTCTTGTTTTTGCTAGTGAGAAAACTTGGAAACCACCTGAGTCTGTCAACATTGGCCCAGGGTAGCGCATGAAGTTTTGTACGCCCCCTGCTTTAGCAACAATATCTTCACCAGGTCTAAGCCAAAGGTGATACGTGTTTGCTAATACGACACCGCTTCCCATTTCTACAAGCTCTTCTGGAGAAATAAATTTTACGGTAGCTTGTGTGCCAACAGGCATGAACATTGGTGTTTCTACATCGCCATGTGGTGTGTGCAGAATACCTGTTCTAGCACCTGAGTTTTTATCAATATGTGTAATTTCAAATGTAATTGGATTCATATAGTATTTGTAAAACGGAATTCCTTTCTTTTACCGCTTAATAGTATAACAAATTCTTGTAAGAATCACAGATAAACAAATGTTATAATATAGATACTATGAAGTCACAAGTTATTCGTTGTAGAAATCTTCCAAAAGATCCAAAAGTGTATGAGAAAATTGTGAATGTTAAGCCAATAGGAATACTTTTGGTTACTTTATTCAGTGGTGCAATCATTACATTATTAAAACCGTATTTAGCAGTTATGGGAATTTCAATGATTGTTTTATCTTTATTTTGTTTGATCGTTATGCCAGATAAAGAGTTGTGCCGTTTTACAAAAGAATATTTAGTTCTTTATAATCGGCATAATAAAGAAGAGTGTACACTTGTTTATTGGGATGAAATAGCTGCATGGCATTATGAGTGGTATAAAACATATGATCAAGTTGTATTAGACTTAATTGATGGGAGTACAGAAGTACAAGAAATGTATTCTATTTATGCAATTAAGAAGAATATGGATATGCATATCCCAGGAAAAAACAAAAAGAATTATCGCTTAGGAAAGGATGCGTAAAATGGAATATACAGATGCAGAAGCAGTTGAAATTGCAAAAAAACAGATGATTGCTGAAAAAGATGTCGATGCGATGAGTGAAATCTTTGATATGTTTGGAGATTCTACTAGATTGAAAATCATGAATGCTTTATTTGCACATGAATTGTGCGTATCGGATCTAGCAAGCTTATTAGAAATGAGTACTTCGGCAATTTCACATCAACTTTCAAATTTGAAAAAGACAAAGTTAGTTACAACACGGAAAATTGGAAAGATGGTTTATTACTCAATGGCTGATGAACATATTGAAAATATTTATCGTATGGCATTAGAACATATTCATGAAAAGTGAGGAATGTAAGATGACATTGAAATGTAGAGAATGTAAGATTTGCAACGGTATTGCATGCCGTGGAGAAATTCCTGGATTAGGTGGTAAGGATACAGGTAGAAGTTTCATCAGAAATATAGAAAAAATGCAAGAAATAAAAATTCGGATGGATGTGTTGTGTGATGATGCACCAATTACATCTGAGACAGATATTTTTGGCATGCATATGAAAATGCCTGTATTTGTTGCGCCAGTAGCTGGAATCAAAAACAATTATGGTGCAGATATTCGTGAATACGACTATAATTGCAGTGTTTTACAGGCATGTGATGAAAGTGGCATCGTTGGGTTCACAGGTGATGGAATCGATATAGATAATTTGTTTGCATTGCCTGCAAAAGCAGTGAATGACCATCATGGAAAAGGAATCGTAACAATCAAGCCTTGGATACAAGAAGGTGTAGATGCACGTATTTCTGTGCTAAGGGACTTAAAATATATGGCAGTAGCAATGGATGTAGATGCTGCTGGATTGCCATTGCTAAGAGAAGGAAAAACGCCAGTTGAAAATAAGAATATTGAAAAATTACGGTATATAAAGCAAAAATTGCAGAAGCCATTTATTGTAAAGGGCGTTATGACAGTTCATGCTGCAGAAGTAGCAAAACAGGCGGGTGCAGATGCAATTGTTGTTAGTAATCATGGTGGAAGAGTTTTAGACGATTGTTTAGCAACTGTTGAGGTTTTACCGGAAATCGTAGAAGCAGTTGGTGATGATATGGTAATTTTAGTGGATGGCGGCATTCGTAGTGGAATGGATGTGTTTAAGTGTTTGGCATTAGGTGCAGATGGTGTATTGGTTGGTAGACCTTTTGCACTAAGTTGTGTAAAAGGTGGTACAGAAGGTTTAAAGCAAGAAATTGCTTTGTATCATGATCAATTGATATCAACGATGCGCATGACAGGTTGTCATACTCTTGCGGATATTGATAAAACAAAAATCGTTTATTAAGAGTGCATCGTAAGATGTGCTTTTTTTGAAAATTATGAAAGAAAATAATAACTATGTGAAACTAGTTTCAGTTGAATGAGTGATGTGGTTTACAACTACATACGATTCAGTTAGAATGATTGTGGAGTGTGAAGAGATGAAAGAAATTGAAAATAACGCCTTTTTTTGGCAAAAGGTAGATACATTGTATCTATCCGGAACAAGAAAAATAATCAAGAAAAAAGGTGAACAGCATGATACATATAAAAATTTAGTGTATCCGTTGGATTATGCTCGAATCGAAGACATGAAGAGTGTCTCAGGGCATGGTGTAGCTGTATATCTGGGTAGTCAAAATAGAAACCAAGTTTCTGGATTGATCGTAGCAGCGGATATTTTAGAAAAAGAATTGGATGTCAAGGTGCTGGCTGGATGCAGTGAAGAAGAAATCGAGGATGTGTTGCGTTTTTTGAACCAAACGGATTTCCAAAAGACAGTATTGATCCGTCGTGGACATACGATTCCTGATTGGGGACAAGCGGATAATTAAAAAAAGTTGATGATTAGTCATCAACTTTTTTAGTAGTGCCACAGAAATTTAGTACAAAGTCTTGCGCTGCATGATCAAGGAGCAGATTTTGTGCTTTTAAGACTGCTTTGCCATATAGCTCTGGAAATGATTCACGAATCGTTACATTTTCATCCCAAGGTAATACATATGTTTTGTGGTCTAGGTTAATAATATCTTCTATCTTAGTGCCATAAAGCATCATTGCGGTAATTGCATGGCTGCCTTTTAGTACAATGTTTTCTAATGCATAAATAGATTTTTGTTTCCATTTTCCTGGTGCAAGGATGTGCGTATAAAATGGAACATCTTGTATCGCTTGTTGAAGATGCTTTTCTGTAATGGAAATATGAAACACATCCATGAACATATTATGATACATTTCAGCCAGTTGCTTTTTCCCATCTGTATCAATTTTTAAATATTTATAGACATCATAAGAAGCGATACTTCTTCCACGTTGTGCCAATAACCAGACATCGATTTCGCTTTCTAATCCTACGTGTATTTCACCTTCTGGGATTCCATTTTCTTTGTGCTTTGCATGTGCAATAGCATAAACAAGTGGATGCACAGTAGAATCTAGACAATAGTGACAAAGATATCCTAAAAAATAACTTTTGAGCTTTTCGCTCTTAGCTGCATATCTTTCAAAATAGGCGATGACTTCAGGAACTTTTTCGACATGCATCAAATTACCATATTTTTT
>CALBJM010000351.1 GCA_937893225.1 uncultured Erysipelotrichaceae bacterium
TTGGAAACCAAACTACATAAAACATAGATATCTCATAGGTAGTAAAGATGGTTTTTCACGTATCTTAATGAATCTCAATTCCAATGCAATCAAATACAACAAACCAAATGGTTCCATTTACTGCAGATGCTTAGAAAAAGAAGTTATTGGAGATATTGCATGGTTTGAATTAACAATTTCCGATACAGGTATAGGGATGGACGAAGATTTCATAGAATCTGCTTTTGAACCATATACGCAAAAAAGTAAATCTCTCAGTAGTATCAATGGTGTTGGGTTAGGATTATCAATTGTAAAACAAACCGTAGAACTCATGCACGGAACGATCCATGTAGAAAGTAAAATCAATGTAGGAACAACTTTTACGATCTTACTACCATTCAAGATTAATCATCAACCACAGAAAAAACAAGTAAACTACGAACACTTATCTTTAAAAGGCATTCGATCTTTACTAGTTGAAGACAATAACCTCAACAAAGAAATAGCTAAATTCTATCTTGAACAAGAAAACATACAAGTCACTTGTGTATCCAACGGAAAAGAAGCACTCGATGCATTTCAAGCTTCTCCACTATATTCATATGACATCATCCTTATGGATATAGTCATGCCAGTTATGGATGGTCTAGAGGCAACAAAAGCAATTCGTTCCCTCAATAGAAGCGATGCACAAACGATTCCTATTCTTGCAATGAGTGCAAATGCTTTCCAACAAGACATTGAAAAAAGTTATGCTGCAGGCATGAATGCACACATTTCTAAACCACTCAATGGTCAAGAACTCACAAATATCATGAAAAAATTCTTAGCAAACAAAATTCAAAAATAGACTGGTCATTCCAGTCTATTTTTCTTACGCTTCTTCATTTACAAATTGTGAATTATATAGGTCAGCATAGAATCCACCCTTTGCTAAGAGTTCATCATGTGTACCTGTTTCAACGATATCTCCATGATTTAATACAAGAATCATATCCGCATTGCGAATCGTAGAAAGACGATGGGCAATAACAAAAGATGTTCTTCCTTTCATCAAGTTTTCCATTCCCTTTTGAATAAGGATTTCTGTACGCGTATCTACAGATGAAGTTGCTTCATCTAATATCAAGATCTTAGGATTTGATAAGAAGGCACGTGCAATCGTTAACAATTGCTTTTGTCCTTGTGAAATATTTGTAGATTCTTCATTAATTTCTGTTTGATAACCTTTTTCTAGAGTTCTAATGAAATGATCGACATACGCACTATCTGCAGCATGTATAACTTCATCATCTGTTGCATTTGGTTTACCATAACGAATATTTTCCATGATTGTTCCAGAATGTAACCATGCATCTTGCAAAACCATACCAAAGCAATCTCTCAAATCATGTTTTGAAATATCCTTTGTATTGATTCCATCCACATAGATATCACCAGCATTTAATTCATAAAAGCGCATAAGTAATTTAACAATCGTAGTTTTTCCTGCTCCAGTTGGTCCTACGATAGCAATTTGGCTGCCCGCTTTGATATCTGCAGAGAAATCATGAATAACGATTTTTTCAGGATCATATCCAAATTGAATATGATCAAATTTGACATTTCCTTTGATATTTAATGAACCATCGGCATTACGGATATTGACGAGATTTTCTCTTTCTGCAGGTTCTTCTTCCTCATCTAAGAATTCAAATACTCTTTCTGCGGCCGCTGCTGTCGACTGCATGAA
>CALBJM010000352.1 GCA_937893225.1 uncultured Erysipelotrichaceae bacterium
TTTGAGGACAGTTCGTTAGCGTCATAATCAATAGTTACATGTGCCGTTGTGGGACTTGTGTAGTGGTATGTATATTGGATATTTAGATTTGCACAAATAGAATTTGGTTGAAGGACAAGTGTGGGTATGTTATTAGAGATTTCCCAATTAGTATCTAGATTTTTAAATGGATTGAGTTCTTGTAAGGGTTGTAATCCGTGAACTGTATAACTTTTAGATGTTTGTTGAAAATTGTATTTTGAATTTGTAGCAGCGTCATGATTGTATGCACAAATATAGCGAATGACCATCCCGTTTGATAAATTTTGTGTTTTTGAAAATGAGCAATTGATGGAAGAAATGAGCGTATCCATAACACTTGTATCTTTGTTTTTTCTAGTCAATTCTTGTCGTGCTTTTTTGAGCTTGTTAATTGTTTCGCCTTCTGGATGGAAAGGTAACTGCACCGTTCCGTTTCCGTCATAGCCTAAAAAAACGGGCTCTGTGTTTGTGGAAAGTAATGAAACGTCCATGCCGTGTGCAAAAAGATAGAGTGCGCGTAAACTAAGTGTGATTGTTAAAATAATAGCGAGGAGAATACCAATCTTTGCGACAAATGGAAAAATGATCCAAATTGGATCTTTTTTAGTATGAAAATCTTGCGAAGAAATGACAGGAAGCTCAATTGTATCGTCAAGATCGATGTTGCTCTGCTTTCTTTTTTTCATTTAGTGTTTAGTATTTTTAATAGCTCGCATAGTTGGTTTTGTGTAAGGTTTTGTTCTTCTTTATCAATACTGATAGAAAATGGAATCTTCTTTTCTTTAACGACTGTTCGTGCAAAGATATTGAATGCAGTGGTAGCGTTCATGCCCATTTCTTCGACAATCGCATCAAATTCTTTTTTGAGTTCTGTATCCATACGAATTGAAAATGTTGCTTGTGCCATAAAATGTCCTCTTATATGTTCTATTTTATATAAAATAGCATAAAAATGTAAAATCATTTAAACTATATATATGAAATTAATTGGATGGTTAGGTATCATATTGTATATAATTCCGTTGTTTTGCGGATGCTTTTTTAACTTTGGAAATGTCTTTGGACTAAGTGTATTTGGAACGTGCTTAGTGCTTGGTTATTTCCCGGAAATAGTATTATTTCTTACCCCATATATTGAAATTCTATTCTTTATCTTTATTCTATGCATATGTTTTACATTATTCGTAATGATCAAAACATGCCATATAAAACCAGTGGGTGATGAAACTATGATTCTACTTGGATGTGGTCTTTATGGAGATAAACCATCTCTAGCACTAATTGAAAGAATGGAATGTGCAATTTCATATCTACAAATCCATAAAACAATGCAAGTTATCGTGAGTGGCGGACAAGGACACGATGAGTTTATTAGTGAAGCAGAGGCAATGAAAAGGTATCTGATTACGCACGGCATAGAATGTGAAAGAATTATAATGGAAGCAAAGAGTAGAAATACTTTGGAAAATATATTTTATGCCAAGCAAATCATTAGTGAAAGGGGTATGTCGAAATCAGTTGTTATTGTTACACAGTCGTATCATCAGTATCGTGCGGCATGCTATGTTAAACAGTTTGGATTGGGGTATCATGCGCTTTGTGCAAAAGAACGTTGGTATAGTACATGTGTATATTGGAGTAGGGAATTTATAGCAATATGGGTTGTATATGTTGTAAAAAACTTGAAAAAATTCACAAAACTTGATATAAAGTAGATATGCAGAATGACTGGATTCATTTGCCAGTTAGTTCAACATTCGTTGGTTTTTTATACAGTTAGTATAAAACTCTTTGGAAGGAGGCCTATGGATGAGAGTGTCAGTATTGCATCCGTGCAAACGACATTCCGTAAATGCATTATCATTGAAGCATTACAAAATAAAGCTCATTTGTTTCATGTGCAAATGAGTTTTATTTTGTATAATATTGCAAGAGGTGTTTATATGAAAATATTTGCAAGTGACTTTGATAATACTCTACACTTTGTAGATGAAAATAATATAGGCTATTTTAAAGAAGATGACATGAAGGCTATTCAAAAATATCGTGAAAATGGAAACCTATTTGGTTTGTGTACGGGTAGACCTTTGTATGGATTTGAAGGGGATATGGATGATGGACCGGTATTGGACTTTGTTGTGGCATCTACGGGTGGAATTGTAACAAAAACAAATCATAATACATTTGAAACCATTCATGAAACAGTTATGTCAGTTGAACAAGTAGAAGCAATTCAAAATTTGTGTGAAGGTAGAGGTATTTTGTATATTCATGCAAATGGAAAAGTGTATACATTGTTTCATAGAAGAGCAGGCTATGATTCTCAAACCGTTCTACCTTCAGTAAGTGCATTAGAAGGGAAGCACATTACTGCGATATCTATTTGGACGGCTTCATTAGAAATGGCAGAAACGTTGACTAATGAAATCAATGCAAGATTTTTAAATGCTTTGGAAGCTTTTCAAAATGTGAATTGGTTAGATGTGGTACATATGGGCGTTTCTAAAGGAAATGGGGCAAAGTCTGCAAAGGAAATGATGCATGCTGATATTCTTGGAGGTATAGGGGATTCATTCAATGATATTCCTTTACTTGAAGCAGCAGATGTAGCGTTTACTTTCCATAGATGCGATGATCGTGTAAAGGAAAAAGCAGATTATGTCGTAGATTCTGTAGCGGAAGCATTGGAAATCTTTAAAAAATTATAAGTAAATAAAAAAGGTTAGCAAGATTGATACAACCCTAATCAAGTAGACATGGGAAATATTTAAAAATCGCATCGATTA
>CALBJM010000353.1 GCA_937893225.1 uncultured Erysipelotrichaceae bacterium
AAAGATTAAAAGGGGAATTGATTAAGTTTCTTGCTGACAAAATAAAAGAAGATATTGCCATCTTTACAATATCCTCTGTATACATGCCTTGAAAGCGAATAAAGCCAAATGCTGCAAATGGTGCAGCACCAAGCATGCATAACCAGCTTGTCATTTCTGTACCTAATCGATCTTTACATAAGAAATACAAGCCACACGCAATCATACAGGCAATAATAGAAAAGATACTTTGTCTTAGTGATAATCCCAAGAAAATACTTTCTGTGTAATCTCGTATTTCTTTGTTAATCTTGATTTCAAAATTAGATTTCATCGTCAAAATCCTCATGAATGACATCTAATGAAATAGAAGATGCAAACAGGATGTTATCAACCGGAATAACCATCTTCCCACCATCACGACGAACAATGATCTTATCTTTTTCATGTTCTACTTTATACATCAATTTTTCTGTTAAAGGTAAAGTTGAAGATTCAACAATATCTAATGAATCTCCTGTTTTTAATACTACTTTGTTTAATATATAATCTTTCATTTCATGTTCCTTTCTTGCCAAAAAGGCATAATAAAAGCAGGAACAGTATGCTCCTGCATAATTACAAATCATTATTCTTCATATTCTTCTACTTGTAAAATTAAATCATCAGATCCATAACCATAGTTATCAGCTGGATTTTTATCTTCCCATTCACCTCGCAAGCGAAGTATTTCCTCGCCCTCAGCCATACTAGAACCAATTTCATCAATAAAACTTTGTGCTTCATCTTCAGAATCAAATATTTCTTCATCCACAAAGTCATCTACAACTTCGCAAGTTTCTTGATCAAATAAAATAACTTTAAATTTTGACATAACCTAGCCTCCACATCATGTATTTGATTTTTAATTCCATCTTTTATAAGCCATTTGTTGCCCAGCAACAGAACTGCCGTGTCGTAATCCATCAGACATTGTTAAATCCATAATAGAATCTTTTTGTTTATTTAATTCGCCTAAGTAACCAATACGTCTCAATGCGATATTGTTTAGCTCTTGAATTTTTCTGTTTTCCATAGCAAGTTCTTTTACGCTTTCATTTAGCTGCTCTATTTTTTTATCCTTACTATTAGCAATTGAATATGCTGAAATTCCTGATAGTATAAGTATTCCAAATCTTTCTATAACTTGCACAGGATTCTCTTGGCAATATGCAATAATGTTATTCAATTTTTCATGAATACTACTTTTTATACTTGTGTATTTTTCATTTAACCTCATCGTTGTTTTCCTCGCTGTTAAGTGTTCTTATTTTTTCTTTCAGTTTTGATTTTAATGACTTAGATACAGGATATTTATCAATTTTTCTGAACAAAGAATCCTTAGTTTCACCTCTCTTATACAATTCTTTAACAACTGCAGAAAAAATGGTATCAAATCCATATTCAGTTATTGCTTCACTAATTAAACCGATAATGCCTAAGGTTGCAATACCACCTATCATCCCTCCAGGTCCCAAAGCTGCTAAAGCAGCTGTAATTGCAGCTCCACCAGCTAATCCTGTAGCGCTTAATGCAACCATAAAGATCAATCCAGGAACTCCTAATGCTGCTATTTTACTAACTATTTTATCCATTTTTGACCTCCTCTCGTTTTATATTTTCTTCGACCATTTCCTTAATGAATTCAATTATCCCTGGTTTCCCTAATATGAGCTCAAGGATTCTATCTGTGCCTAATGTCATAAACCATTCAAAAGATAATAAATACAAATACTTTTCCATTTGATCTGTCTTTGAGAATTGTGAAGAGAAATAAGGCACAAATTGCTTTTTTATTGAATTAAAAACATTTTGTACTAAATCGGATTTTGGATTTTCACCGTAACATTTAGATAATTGCTCATAAGAATCAATGATTAGTTCTCCTAAATGTTTGATATCTTCTAAATCAAATTTGGAATTGATACTTTCTCCAATTTGTAACAAGCTAAGTTCTGTATTATTCTCGGATTCAGGAGATAATATTCCAGAAGCAAAATCATCTAAATTATTATCAAAATCTGATATATCAAAATTTTGAACTTTTTCAATATCATATAAACACTTCATCATTTCTGCTGCAATGATTTTATTTTCTAAATGTTTCTTTTGCCTTTTTAGTTCAACAATTTGGCTATCCAGAGCTTTTTTCCATTCAAAGTTTGAGTCCGATACCAATGTCTTTACTTGATCATTCGTGTATCCTAATTCTCTATATAACGCAATTTGTTGAATCTTAATAACATCAGAACTTGAATAAAGATTATATGCTTTTGCGCCTTTATGCTCGATTTTTGTTGGCTTAATAATGCCTCGTTCAATATAGTACTTAATTTCTCGAGTGGAGAGTCCTGTTTCTTTTGAAACCTCACTCAAAGTTCTGTACTTTTCCATCATTGGCACCTCCTTAAATAAAAAATACATATAGCCCATATCGGCTGTCAACATATTTTTTTAAAGACCCATCATTTCTTTAACAATCCGATCTGACATCTTGATTGTTCCTACAAGTACCAACATATTGAATATCAATTCTCCTATATAACTCCATATCATCGATACACTAGAAGCAGTTGAATCTACGACTGGTGGACTTGACGCAAAGGCTGAAAAGATAATGCAGGAAAGAACAATAATAGCTCCTTCTAAACAAACTCCTGCATAACTTTTAATAAATGTAAAAGCTGTGTTTTGTGTGCTTTCTCCTGCAGCTGCTGCAAGTGGAATAGGTGATATAGCTGTATACATATACAGCTTAAAGAATCTTCCATAGACTGTTAGAATCATTACAAAAGACAGGATTGTGATAAATATCGAGCCTAATAGTGTAACTGCCCATAGGGGAATGGATTCTAGAAAGCCTGTATTACTAACAGCATCTACTATTTCTTGAGGTATAACTGTTTCATTGCTTACTCCTAGTCCTACAGTTTCTGTAATCGATTGGATGATGCCTTGTACAATTTCAAAAATCTTTGTCATGAGTTCCATTCCATACATCACAAGACCTCTGGCAATAATGAATCTAAGAAATAACTTGAAAGCTTGTTCTGGTCGTTTTACATCTTGCCAGCTTGTACAGGTTCGAATAAGTCCCCATACAAAGAAAAGTACAAGAAGGGCAAGGCCAATAGCTTGTAATCCTTCATGTACTTTGACAATGATTTTCCAGATATCTCCACCTTTAAAAGTTTCAGGAGATTCAGTCAGTAACAACCATATCTCAGCTAATTTTGAATTCCATGTGTTGATAGCACTAGTCAGGTTGTCGATGATTCCATTCATGTAAAATCACCACACTAACCAACAATAATATTTAAAATCTCTTTGGCAAAGGTAATTACAATTCCACCAGCAACTGTCATAAATCCATTGGCTCTTTGACTTGGATCGTGGCTCTTTAAGGATAAGCCTACCTGTACAATTCCAAATCCTAATAGAATCATTCCAATCGCTCGAATGAGTCCAAACATAAAATCACTGAAGTTATTGACTACAGTGACTGGATCATTGGCTGCATAAATTGGTGTAGTAAAGTTTGTAATAAATACCAGTGCCATATAGGCAAAGAGTAATACTTTTCTAATTGTTTGTACTTTCTTCATTTTCTTCAATCTCCTTTAAATAATTTTCTGTTTCTTCTGCATCTAATAATTCATATTCATTGTCTGTAAGAAGGATGTTTTGCCAATCTTCAATGAAATGATGTACCTGACCATGAATATACGGTTCACGACCACCATCTAGTGTTTGTTTGATATTTGGATGCTTCAGTAAATCATATTTTTTATCTTTAATAGGGCGTTCGCCCTTAATAAAAAGAAGTCCATAATTGTTATCTAACAATCGAACTTCATCTGCCGTTAATAATTCTCTTCCAGTTTGTTGATAATTGGTGGAATAGTTTCCACTATGACCACTTGACTTGCCATACGTGGTTGTATCCAATGTTTCTTTACCAAGCAGTTCACTAATGTATTTATGTGTGCTTTGTTCATTGCCACCAAGATAATATGTTTCATCACAGTTACCTAAAATGGATTCCCAGCTATCTTTGTATAAAGCTTTAATCTGTGCTAGGTTCTGCAAAATGATAGATACAAAGATTTGCCTTGGTCGCATCGTTGAAAGTAACTTGTCAAATTCATCAGGAAGAGCAACATTGGCAAATTCATCCATTAAGAAATGGACAGGTACAGGAAGTTCTCCACCATGTACATAATCCGCCTGATAATAAAGCATTTGAAACAATTGGGTATACAACATTCCAACAATAAAATTGAATGTTGAATCATTGTCAGGAATAATCGCAAACAAAGCTGTTTTTCTTTCTCCAATCTGTTCCAGTTCCATCTCATCATATTTGGTTAAGGATGCCAGTTCTTCCAAATTAAAAGCAGCAAGTCTTACACCAACCGAAATCAAAATAGATTTGGCGGTTTTACCTGCTGCTTGTTTATAGATTTTATATTGTTTTAAAGCTAAAGAGTTAGAATCAATCATTTCCAGTCTTTTAAATAACTCGTCTAATGGACTTTCATAATCTTCTTCATCTTCTTTAACTTCGGCATAATTGAGCATTTCCATGACCATAGTAAAGTTCTGCTCATCTTCTGGTGCATAATGGTATAGATACAACATCAATGCTTCCAATAGTGCTGTTTCGCTTTTTTCCCAGAAGGGATCATTAGTAGAAGAACCTTTAGGTGTTGTATTACGAATCAGATTGGTAATTAATTTGAGTACATCTTTGTCACTTTGAATATAGTGGAAAGGGTTGTAGCCTAAAGATTTAGACATATCGATCAGATCAATTACTTTAATGACATATCCGTTATCTTCTAACAAATGTCCAACACTACGTATGATTTCACCTTTAGGATCCAATACGACAAAACTTGTATTGCATTGCATGATGTTTGGCTTGGCATAAAATCTTGTTTTACCAGCACCAGAGCCACCAATCACTACTGTATTTAAATTTCTTCGATGTTTTTTTCCATCTAATCCCATTCGTACATTCTGTGAAAAGACTTTGTTGGTAAAATAGTCTTTATTGGCATACTTCTTACATACCGCATTGGGGTTTGCCCATTTTGCTGAACCATATTCTTCCGTTCGTCTATAGTTCTTTGCTGAAGATAAGTACATTCCAATGCCTAGAACATACACAATCAGAAAGATACCGATTGTTTTAAATGTTGAATCTGTCCACTGAATAGAAAACGGATGATTTAAAGCTTCACTCAAATAGGGAAGTGCATGAATTAATCCTTTATCCATATAAGGTGCAATTAGTAAGGCAAGCCAAATCGTTGGTATCAGTAATAAGCCTAAAAACAAATATTCATCTTTTCGTTTATCTATAAATATCAGCTCCTTTCTCTATAAACAAAAAAGCAACCCCTAAAGGATTGCTAAAAAATTAATGCTTTCATCTGACTTTTTCTAGATTAGCAGATTTGCTGGAATTTGCATCACAAACTTTAACAATCAAAGAATCTAGAAAATCATAATTTTTATGTGCCATACGTTGTTTATCTCTTAAATCTGCAAGAGCACGTATAATAATTCTTCTTTCTGTATC
>CALBJM010000354.1 GCA_937893225.1 uncultured Erysipelotrichaceae bacterium
ATTTCCAGAAAAGATATTTTTGAGTGATATTTCAGGTGGATTTGCTAAAGAACGATTCTCATTTTCTGAGAAATTACTTTTTTCAGCGAATATGTTTGTCACTGTTAAAGAGAATATAAACGTGAGAAAAATACCTGAGGTGAAGTATTGGATAGCTTTATTTTTTTGTTTCATAATTTTTCACCTCCTAAAATCTAAAATATAAGAATGGGTTATACGTTCCATCTACAATAAATGCTGTACAAATGAAGAGCATAATACCTACAGCAATAGGCACTAGCCAATGCAATTTCTTGTGTTTGAAGAAATTGAGTCTTGTTTTAGCGATTGGTGTAGAAGCAACGATACAAGCAATCAACAAGAAGAGATTATTTCGAAGATAGAAAAGAGTTGTACCGTTGATAAAGGAAGCACAATTACCAAACATCATAGAAATATAATGTAATGCTTCTTGTAAATCTGTGTGAGCAAACAAAGCCCAAGCAATCATGACAATGACCATTGTATAAACATGTGTCAACCAATCTGGTGCTTTATCCAATTTCTTTAATAAGAAGAGTTTTTCAAACATTAATACAATGCCATAGAATACGCCCCATAAAATGAAGTTCCAGCTTGCGCCATGCCAAAATCCCGTTAATAACCAAACAATCATGATGTTCATGATTTGTCTAGCAAATCCTTTTCGGTTTCCTCCTAGAGGAATATATACATAATCTCTAAACCAGAAGGATAGAGACATGTGCCATCTTCTCCAAAACTCGGTAATAGATTTAGAAATATATGGATAATTAAAGTTCTCGAGGAATTCAAAGCCTAGCATTTTGCCTAGGCCAATTGCCATGTCAGAATAGCCAGAAAAATCAAAGTAGATTTGGAATGTGTAACAAGCAATACCTATCCAAGCCGTAACAACAGAAGTTTGTGATGCTTGTAAAGCATTAATAGATTCATAGACTTGTCCAGCGGCGTTAGCTAAAAGTACCTTTTTACTCAGGCCGACCATAAAACGTGTGACGCCTTGAGAAAACTTATCAATGCTTTCTTTTCTGTGGTCTAATTGTTCTGCAACATCGCGATAGCGTACGATTGGTCCAGCAATCAATTGTGGAAACATCGTCACATATGCCCCAAACTTGACAGCACTATTTTGGACTTTCGTATCTCCACGATACAGATCGATTGGATAACTCATTGCTTGGAATGTATAGAAGGAAATGCCAATTGGTAATGAAAGTTTTAAGACAGGCATGAAAGATATGCCAAGCGCTTGTAAGTTGGTCGCAAAAAAGTCCCAATATTTGAAAAATCCTAGTAAAGCAAGGTTAAGAATAATACAAATCGTTAAACACTTCTTTGCTTTTTCCTTCTCTTTTCTGAATTTATGGATCCATAGTCCGAATATGTAATTCATCAAGATAGAAAACAACATAACCAATACATATATTGGTTCTCCCCAACCATAAAAGAAAAGAGAAACGATGAATAAAACAAGATTTCTCCATTTTATAGGGGATATATAATAAATCAGCAATACCAATGGAAGGTATGCAAATAAAAAGGTCAAACTACTAAAAACCATTTATCTTCTCCTATTTCTATATAAGTATATCATTTGTTGTCCTGATAAAATGAAAACAATTTCATATTTCTTTTCTAAATAATGAAAAACTTAGAAGAAAATTAAAAAATGTTAACATTTTTTCTACAGAAATGATTGCACAGAACTGTTAAGATTGCGTAAAATGAAAGTAACGTAAAGTAGGCTTTGCGATAGGAGGAGAAGAATAATGAAGAAATTATTCAAATTGGCACTCTCTGGTATTATGGCTACGAGCTTAGTTGCTTGCTCAAGTAGTTCTGATACAAAGGGATCCACAGCTACTACATCTGCAACAAGCGATATGTCTGTTGCGATGATCACTGACTCTGGTGAAATTACTGATAAGTCTTTTAACCAGACAACTTACGAAGCATCTAAAGAATGGTCAGAAAAGAATGGTGCAGAATTTAAGTATTATAAGCCATCTGCTGATAATAATGATGCACGTGTTCAGGCTATCGAAACAGCTATTGCTGAAGGTCATAACGTAATCGTTATGCCTGGTTATCTTTTCGCAGGTGCAGTTGTTGAATGTGCTAAAGAGTATAGCGATGTCAAGTTTATTGCATTGGATTGCTCTGAAGGCGATCTTCTTGAAGCTGGTGTAACTGCAGCAAACGAACAGTATGACTACAATCCTGATAATTGGGATTTTGACAAGTATGTAGATATCTCTAATGTATACTGTGCAATTTACCAGGAAGAATTAGCTGGTTATATGGCAGGATATGCTGCTGTAAAACTTGGTTATAAGAAGCTTGGTTTCTTAGGTGGTATGGCAGTTCCTGCAGTAATGCGTTATGGATATGGTTATGTTCAGGGTGCTGATGCTGCTGCTGAAGAACTTGGTGAAAAAGATGTTGAAGTGAAGTATGTATATGGTGGTAAGTTCTCCGAAGATCCAGCTATCAAAGCAACAATGGATACATGGTATGCTGATGGAACTGAAGTAGTATTCGGTTGTGGTGGACGTGTTTATATCTCTGCTGCTGAAGCTGCTAAGACTGCTGGTGGTAAGATGATTGGTGTAGACGTAGACCAGTCTGAATCTATTAATGCTGACTATGGCGCTGATATGACAGTGACTTCTGCTATGAAAGGTCTTGCTGTTACAGTTACAAATGCATTAGATGATATTAAAGAAGGTAATTGGGATAAGCTCGCTGGAAAGATCGATAATTTAGGTCTTGTTTCTGGTGATGATCCTGAAGCTAACTATGTACAACTTCCAGAAGAAACAACACAGTTTGAAGATGGTAAGTTCACAGTTGATGATTATAAGGCTCTTGTAAAGGATATGTATGATGGAAAGATCAAGGTTTCCAATGATACATCTGCTTCTGAACCAACAGCTAAGAACATCAAGATTGATTTCCAAGGAACAATCTTAGCTTAAGAAAAAAATAAAAAAGAAGGTACAGAAATTCTTTATTCTGTATCTTTTTTTTCATATAATTAAGTTTAAGAAAAAATCAAGGAAGGAGACCATCATCATGTCTAGTCAAGACTATGCAATTGAGATGTTGCATATTACAAAGCGATTTCCAGGTATTGTTGCAAATGATGACATTACTCTGCAATTAAAGAAGGGTGAGATTCATGCATTACTTGGCGAGAATGGCGCAGGTAAATCGACGTTAATGTCCGTTCTTTTCGGACTTTATCAAGCAGAAGAGGGCACAATCAAGAAAGATGGCAA
>CALBJM010000355.1 GCA_937893225.1 uncultured Erysipelotrichaceae bacterium
GTTTCTGGTAAGTATGGCTTCAGAAGAATTGCAGCAATACGCACAGACTCTAAAAGATTATAAAGAACTGTAGCAAGTCTACCAATCTTTTCTGGATCCTTTGCTAACTTCCATGGCTCTGTTTCATCAATATACTTATTACATCTAGAGAACAAATCTAGAATGTATTGAATTGCATCAGCAACATGCAACGTATCCATTGATGCATCTACATTTTTCACTGTATCACTAACACACTGCTTCAATTCAGCATCAACTTCTTCATTCTCACCTGGATTTGCTACAACACCATTAAAGTACTTATTCTCCATGGACAATGTACGATTCACCAAATTACCGAGATTATTGGCAAGATCAGAATTAATTCTTTCAATCATTAAATCATATGTAATATGACCATCTTGTGCAAATGGCATTTCATGCAACATGATATAACGCACAGCATCTGTACCAAATAAGGAAACTAGATCATCTGCATAAATGACATTTCCCTTTGACTTACTCATCTTAGAATCACCTGTCAATAACCATGGATGACCAAAGATTTGTTTTGGTAATGGGACATTCAAAGCCATTAACATAATTGGCCAATAAATTGTATGGAATCTAACAATATCTTTACCAATCAAATGCAAATCTGCAGGCCAATACTTTTCAAACAATGGATCACTGTTTCCATCTACATCATATCCAAGACCAGTAATATAGTTTGTCAAAGCATCAATCCATACATACACAACATGCTTAGGATCAAAATCTACTGGAATACCCCACTTAAATGAAGTACGAGAAACGCACAAATCTTGAAGACCTGGTTTCAAGAAATTGTTCAACATTTCATTCTTTCTACTTTCAGGCTGTATGAAATGTGGATGATCTTCAATATACTTGATCAAACGATCTGCATACTTACTCATCTTGAAGAAATATGCTTCTTCTTGCATTGCCTTCAATTCGCCACCACAAACTGGGCACTTACCCTCTTCTGTAATTTGGCTAGGTGTATAGAACGCTTCACACTCTTGACAATACAATCCATCATAATGTCCCTTATAAATATCACCTTGTTCATACAATTTCTTAAAAATCTTTTGTACTTGCTTTTCATGATATGTATCTGTTGTACGAATAAACTTGTCATACGAAACATTCATCACATCAAACTGTTCTTTGATTTCACTAGACACTTGATCGACAAAAGCCTTTGGAGAAATTCCTGCAGCCTTTGCTTTTTCTTCCACTTTTTGACCATGTTCATCCGTACCAGTCTGAAAGCGAACATCGTATCCTACCTGTCTTTTATAACGAGCAATTGCATCAGCCAATACGATTTCATACACATTTCCAATATGTGGTTTACCAGATGTATAAGCAATGGCAGTCGTCAAATAATAAGGTCCCTTGTTTTCCATTTTATCTACCTCCTAAAATATAAAAAGACATCCTCAACGAAAGGACGTCTCTCACGCGTTACCACCTTTATCTTCCTCTATATAATATAGAGACTCTCAATCGTTTTAACGGAGTTCTTCCGAGATATCCTATTAGAATATCCAGCTCCAGAGCCATGTTCATTTCTACCATTCACAGATTTTCACCAACCATCTGTTCTCTAAAGAATACTTTCGAAACTACTCTTTCCTTCACTGCCTTTAAGTCCCTTTATTATACGGTTTATTATGTATTTTGAAAAGGTCTAAGCTAATTTCTATTTACAATTCAATGATTTCATCAAATTTCTCTTTGACACCTGCAGGTAAATAATGGGCTACCGCAATAACCGTTCTATCACTATTCAAAAATAAATCATATATTTGCTTTGCTGTCTCTTCACCAACCGCATTTGCAACTTCATCCATTAAGACAATTGGATGATACTCAACTAATTCTCTCGCTAAACATACCCGTTGTATCTGACCACCTGAAAGACTTTTAGCATTCTCATTTGTATTGAATGTGTCATCAATTTTAGCATCATGTAATACATGTTGAATTGTTGTTTCATCAATATTTCTTCCAAGCGTAATATTATTTAACGCTGTATCATCAAACACATAACTATCTTGTGTAATAAAGCCCATAACTGTATATAATTGTTCACAACTGATTTTGGAATACTCATATCCACCAATACAAATTTCGCCACTATACTGTTGTAATGATTTGAATAATAATTTTAACAACGTAGATTTTCCACAACCAGTTTCACCTAATAATAAATACTTCTTACCACTTTCAAACACATGACTAAAGCCATTTAAGATCACAATGTTATTATCATAGGAAAAACGCACATCATGCATCTTGATCGTATAATGATCGAGTTTCTTTTCTGTAATTTCTTGTTTTTCATCAAAGGCTATTTTTTCTCTAAACACCGCATTGTAACCATTCATTTGATTCTTTGCAGCCAAAAGATTACTAATATTATTAAAAAACGTACCAGAAACATTTCCTACAGACAATATCACGCCAGGAATCACAGCACCATTCAAAATCATATAGATTGTAAAAACATTCAACAATGTCTGCACTATCACACTCACAGCTGTCGGAAACTCATTCAACAATGACTGTTTATTTTTTACATGTACTATCTCACCTTCATATTGCTTTGCGAAAAAAGTTAATTTTGCTTGCAACACTTTCAGGCAATTATATGCACTCCACACAAATTTTCCATTGATGATATCTGTACTTTTCTCCAAATACTCTTTTTGTAAATAAGAACTTTTTTTCTCAGCTTTTTCAGAAGCATTTTTTTCTAATACAGGGACAATAGAATTCATCAAAAACAATCCCACAGAAACCAACATGATTGCCCAATGAATATAAATCAAAGCAAGCAAGCTAATTACCATATACATTAACGCATCACTTACAACAAACACATTACGAATTCCGCTCTCAATTCTCGATGAATCTGTATTTAACGCACTAATATATGCAGATGCATCTTTATCGGTATGCATAATCGAATCTGATATTCTGTCTCGATAAATCAGCATACCATTTTGAATTGTTTTATTTTGAAAAACGCGATAAAAATAATCTGCTCCAATTGCGATAAGAAACAACACTAGGTTCACTAGTTCCACCTGAATAGCCGCAATATATTTTCCATCAATTACATTCTGCGTAAAAATTGCCAAACGTACAGATGAGACTGTCGAAAATACTGCCGCAAAGAAATCAAAAAGCATCGCTAAAGTAAAAAGACTAGGCTTACAAAAAATCAAGCTCGTTATCCAATGTCATTAAGATAAGAACATTGAATCTAAGGCTTTGGTTTTAGGTGCTGT
>CALBJM010000356.1 GCA_937893225.1 uncultured Erysipelotrichaceae bacterium
TATTGAATTAATGAAAAACTATGGTTTTAAAGAAATAACAGGAAGTCAACCAGATTATGATCCAAACTGTGAAGTTTTAATAATAACTGCACATAATGAACATGAAAATAGTATTGTTTTATCTATTCTTGGGGAATGTGCGTTAGCCTTGGATAATGAAAGAATACGTAAAGAAAAGGATGAAGCGGCATTGGTTGCTGAAAATGAACAACTGCGATCCAATTTATTACGTACAATATCACATGATTTGCGTACGCCTTTAACGTCGATTTCAGGAGATGCTAGTATTCTTCTAGAACGTTATCAAGAATTGGATGATGCGAGTCGAAAACAAATGTTTAGTGATATTTATGATGATAGTGAATGGTTGTATAACGTTGTGGAGAATCTTCTTTCAGTTACGCGTTTCGAAGAAGGTAAGATGAATTTGCAGTTTTCTGATCAAGTCATAGAAGATTTGATCTATGAAGCTATGAAGCATATAGATAGAAAGAAAAATGAACACAATATCGTCGTGGAAGATGCAGATGTCTTGCTTGTGAAAGTAGATGCAAGACTAATTATGCAAGTCATTATTAATATTGTAAATAATGCGATAAAATATACGCCTGTTGGTTCAACAATTACGATTTCGACAAAGAAAGAGGCAAATTTTGCTGAAATCAGTATAGCAGATAATGGCGCGGGTCTATCTCCGGAAATTCGATCTCACGTATTTGAAATGTTTTATACTGGAGCAAAATCTGCAGATCGAGCAGGAAGGTCACTTGGATTAGGCTTAGCATTATGCAAGTCTGTTATTGAATCCCATGGTGGAACGATTGCTGTGGCAGAGAATGTTCCACATGGGTGTATATTTAGTTTTACATTGCCATTAAGCGAGGTAGTTATCGATGAATAATAATCCTATTGTTTTAGTTGTAGAAGACGATGCATCTGTTCGTAACTTGATAACGACAACATTAAAATCACATGATTATAAATATATTAGTGCAGCCAATGGAAAAAGTGCCATTATGGAAGCTTCATCGCACAATCCAGACGTTATATTTTTAGATTTAGGTCTACCAGATATGGATGGAATTGAAGTGATTCGTACGATACGTACGTGGTCATTGGTACCTATTATTGTCATTAGTGCAAGAGGTGAAGATTCTGATAAAATTGAGGCTTTGGATACAGGTGCAGATGATTATTTGACTAAACCGTTTTCTGTTGAAGAATTATTGGCAAGGTTACGTGTGTGTCAAAGAAGATTGTCTATTATAAAAGAAGATTTGCATCAAAGTTCTGTTTTTGTGAATGGTGATTTAAAAATTGATTATGCATCTGGTTGTGTTTTTCTAAAAGATACAGAGTTGCATTTGACACCAATTGAATATAAGTTGCTTTGTTTGCTTGCTTCAAATATTGGAAAAGTATTAACGCACACATATATCACACAAAAGATATGGAATCACACGGATGAAAATGAAGTTGCTTCGTTGCGTGTATTTATGGCAACATTGCGGAAAAAAATAGAAAAAAACACCAATGGTGTCCAATATATACAGACACATGTTGGTGTTGGTTACAGAATGATCAAACAACTTGATAAATGCGAATGACAAATTCTGCAGTGATATCCATACCATTTTGTTGGTTAAGCTTTTCAATATCATCGCTTTTTGTACGATGATAATAGGGTGTCATCTTAAATAATGAAATCAGTGTTTCTTTTTCACAATGGAATGTATTAGAAATAATATATTCCTTTTCTTTATGCATAGAAGTATCTAATTCTTTGATTTCATTTTCATATGGCGTATCATAGATCAAATCTTTCATTTCAAATAAATGACGTGGACCAGGAGAAACAAATACAAATCTTCCTCCTTGTTTTAGAACACGCTCTATTTCATCTTTCGCAAAAGGGGCAAAGCATGTTAATGCCATGTCACAAGAATCATCCGCAAGTGGGAGTCTAAAAATAGAAGCCACAGCATATTGCGTTGTTGG
>CALBJM010000357.1 GCA_937893225.1 uncultured Erysipelotrichaceae bacterium
TATAACTGTTTGTCCAAAACACAGGTTTCCAATAGTATTCACCAACATCCTTATGACAGTATTTGTATAAGAAATTGTGCAAGAATACATCACAAGGATACCTCTTCTGAACTATGTATCAGGCGGGGGTAGTTCATAACGTAATCTGAAATATTTTTTATTATGAAAAAGGGCTATAACAGCTTTGAACTTTCATTCAACTGTTATAGCCTCTTTTTCTTAAGCAATTGCAGCGTCAAGCGCAATCTTGATCATATCTGTAAATGATTTTTCTCTTTCTTCTGGTGTTGTTTCTTCTGGGGAAACGAAAGAATCTGAAATCGTTAAAAGACAAGATGCATTTTTATGTAATGTTTTTGCGTTAGAGAATAATGCAAAGCTTTCCATTTCGACAGCTAAACAATTTTTAGCATGTACTGTATTTAAGTAATCCTTACTTTCACGATAGAAAACATCAGATGAGTGGATGCAACCTTCGTGAACTGTGATTCCTAGCTTTTCTGCAGATTTTTTTAACTTTTCATTAAGGTCTTCACTTGGATATTGTACATCACTTGTATTTCCACATTGTTCTCTAGCATATGTAGATTCAGAATATGCACTTGTTGCTAATACAACATCAAAGAGCTTCAACTCTGGAACATATGCACCAGCAGAACCGACACGGATAATGTTATCCACATCATATACTTTAAATAATTCATAGGAATAAATACCAATAGATGGCATTCCCATACCACTAGCCATGACTGTGACTGGTTTTCCTTTCCAATTTCCCGTATAGCCTTGGATTCCACGAACGTTATTTACAAGTTTTGCGTCTTCTAAGAATGTTTCCGCAATAAATTTAGCACGAAGTGGGTCTCCTGGCATTAATACAGATTTTGCGATTTCACCAACCGCTGCACTATTGTGTGGTGTAGACATGATTTGATCCTCCTATTTTTTCTATTATCAAATTTACATTTTGGATGATTTTGCGCCCTTAGCGCTATTTTCAGAATAGTTGCTTAATAAGTTTGTATCGTAAGAAAATGTCATCTTACTTCTTCTGCGCTCTCTATCTAAAGCAAGCTCAACTAAATTGTCCATTAGTTCTGTAAAGGACATTCCTTCTTCTTTCCAAAGATAGAAGGCAAGTGAACCTGGAATTGTGTTGATTTCATTGACGTATACTTTTTTTGTTTCGCTATCCATCATGAAATCAATTCGACAAACACCAGATGCCCCCAATACTTTAAATGTTTTTAGGGCAAGTTGTTGAACCAACTTTGTCTGTTCTTCACAGATAGGTGCAGGCACAATGCGTGCTGTAGAAGCCATACCAGCATCTTTACTACCAGACTTCATGCCTTTGCTGCCTTTTCCTCCACCTTGATATTTATCTTTATAGCTCAACAATTCATCACCTGAAACAGAACCAACTTGCTCAATGACGCTTGCACGTGCATTTGCACCATCTCCAAGTACAGAGCAGTTTAGCTCAACCATTGGTTTAACAACTTTTTCAGTAATGACTTTTTCATCATATTGTCTTGCATCTTCGAAGCATTCTAAGTATTCTTCATCGTTATGGGCAATGGCAATACCAACAGATGAACCAGTTCTTGCTGGTTTTAGTATGACTGGATAAATCAATTTATGAACTTTCTCTAAAATAGCATCTTTGTTTTTGTCTATTTCAGAGCCATATACCCAAAACCAATCTGTGATAGGTAAATCGTTGTCTTTTAAAATGTGCTTTTGCAGAACCTTATCTTGTCCTACAGCTGCACCGTATAAGTCACATCCAGCATAAGGTACTTTTAGCATTTCGAAGAATCCTTGGATCGTTCCATCTTCGCCATTTGTTCCATGCATGACAGGAATTGCTACATCGATCGTCCCTAGTTCTTTTTTAGAAAAAAGTGTTGTTTTAACTGGTTTGATAACAACTTTATTGTCTTCTAATACAAAAGTGACTTGTGTTAGTTTTGCTTCTAGTTCGTTTAAATTTTTATAGTTGCTCATGTCATTGAGCTCTTCTCCAATATATAGCTTTCTATCTTTTGCGATATATACTGGAATAACGTTATATTTTTCTTTGTTTAATGCATTCATTGCTTGATGAGCAGAAATGATACTAACTTCATGTTCTACAGACTCACCACCAAAAAAAACGCCTACATTCAGTTTCATAAAAAACCTCCAACGCTTCTATTATACAGTAAATTTGTTTTCGTGAAAGAAATCAAATGGTCTAGATGATATTATTTTAACAGTGGAATACAATAGAAATGAGGTGATGATCGTGAAGAGAACATTGGTATTGTCTGGTGGTGGAACAAAGGGCATCTATCAGGCAGGGGTAATAGAGGCTTTACAACAACTTGGAGAAAATCATTTTGATAAGGTGATTGGTGTTTCTGTTGGTTCCTTAAATGCCGCTATGCTTGTACAGAAAGATTTTGCTAAGTTATTAGAAATGTATAGTCATTTGTCCGCTGATCAAATTGTGAATGGATTTGTTCCTACAGATATGTCTTTAAAAAATATTATTAATGAGCGAGAAGAATTTGTGCCTGCACTTCAGTATTATATTAAAGAACATGGTATTGATATTCGTCCATTTTATGATTTTGTGCATTCCTATTATGATGAAAAAAAATTTTTTGCTTCAGAAATTGATTTTGGATGTGTCGTAGCAACAAAAAAAGACCATAGTGGTGTGTTTGTAACAAAAGAAATGATGCGCGATCATGGTGAAGATTGGTTAATTGCTTCTTGTTCTGCATATCCTGCATTTCCAGTAAAAGATGTAGATGGAAATGAATATGTGGATGGTGGGTATTATGATAATTGTCCAATTGATTATGCTTTGCGTGATGGTGCAGATGAAATCGTTGCGATAGAAATGGGAGAACAAACTTTGCATCCATTGTACGAGAATGCATCAATGATTCATTTGATTCATCCGCATTATCCTCTATATGATTTTTTATGCTTTGATCAAGAAAAGATGCAAAAAGCAAAGATTTTAGGTTATAACGATGCAATGAAATATTATAAAAAATATTGTGGATATCGTTATACATTCTATAGATTTCCATTTCCGTCTTATTTTCAAGAATATCAAAAAGCTTTGCTTCTACTAGAAAATGATGTAAAAAATGCAACACCTTTAAATGAAAGAAGACGTTCAGAGCATATTATTAGTGATAAATTAAGTGAAAAAATGCATGTATCTCAATTGCATGAAAAGCTCTATTATTTTGGTATGTTAGATACACTTATGGAGATGTGCAATATGGCAGATGAAAAGGTGTATACGATTGATGAAGCAAAGAATACAATATTGGCAAACTTTGCTAAAGCAGCATATGAAGATTATCCATATAAGCCTTCTTTTGTGCCAGCGGAATTGGTTTCTTATATTGCTTCATTAGATAAAAAAACAATCGTCATGTTGCTTTTGCATGCTTTGTTTTATCCTAGTCATGAATTAATTGGTGAAAGTTTGCGTTACACAGTGTATCCTTTTGAGTGTGCTTTAGCGCAATTCCTGTATATAATGATGAAACATTTGATTTAGGAGTGAAATATGGAACGTGTAGCAAAATTTGAAAAAGTATCATTTGAACAATTTAAAAAAGACTGGCAAAAGAATTTTTCATCAACAGATGAAGAGATAAAAACGATTTATGAAAGTATTTCCTTACCAAAACGTGCAACAAAACAAAGTGCAGGGTATGATTTTTATGCACCAATAACGATCCAATTAAAACCGCAAGAAGTAAAACTGATACCAACTGGAATTCGTGCTAAAATGGTAGACGGCTATGTTTTGATGCTTTATCCAAGAAGCTCACTTGGTTTTAAGTATCGTATGCAATTGAATAACACAGTAGGCGTCATAGATGCAGATTACTATTTTGCAGATAATGAGGGACACATCATGGTGAAATTTATGAATGATTCGCGTAGTGATGCACAACTGGTTATTGAACAAGGTGCAGGCATGGTACAAGGTATATTTATGCCTTTTGGCATTACTGAGGATGATGCTGTAAAAGAAGAAAGAAAAGGTGGACTAGGATCTACTACAAAATAGAAAGAAGAAAAAGATATGATAGATGAAAAAAGATGGAAAGAAATAGATGAAAAAGAACCAATTCCCGAACATATCCATGAAAGAATGGAAACACTTAGAAAAAAACATAAAGAAGTAATAGAGGATGAATGGATCAAACGTCCAACGCAAATTGAGGGAATCAGAAGAGCAGGTGTAATCAATACAGGTGTATTGGATGAAGTTGGAAAGAGAATCCATGAAGGTATGAGTACACAAGATATCGATGATATCGTTGCAGAATACACTAAAGCACATGGAGCAATTTGTGCGCCATTGCATTATGAAGGATTTCCAAAGAGCGTTTGTACTTCTATTAATAATGAAGTGTGTCATGGTATTCCTGCACGTCATAGAAAGTTGAGAAATGGGGATATCATCAATGTTGACTGTACAACGATCTTAGATGGATATTATGCCGATGCATCTAGAATGTTTATGATTGGTGAAGTGAGCGAAGAAAGAAGAACGCTTGTAGAAGAGACAAAGAAGTGTTTAGAAATTGGCATGGAAGCTGCTAAGCCATGGAATACAGTTGGTGATATTGGATATGCTATTGCAAAGTACGCGCATTCTAAAGGCTATTCTGTTGTTCGTGAACTTGGTGGACATGGGGTTGGTATTGATTTCCATGAAGATCCTTTTGTTGCTCATGTTGGAAGTAAAGGTAAGGGCATGGTACTTGTGCCAGGTATGATCATTACAATCGAGCCAATGATCAATGCAGGTAAGGCTGCAGTTGAAATTGATCCATATAATGAATGGACGATTTATACAAGAGATGGTTCTGATTCTGCGCAATGGGAACATACGATTCTTATTACAGAAGATGGAAATGAAATATTGACATACTAGCGGAATGATTTTCCGCTTTTTCTTTTAAATTGTGTGA
>CALBJM010000358.1 GCA_937893225.1 uncultured Erysipelotrichaceae bacterium
AAATTGGTGGTAATACACTTGTTTCTGGTGGACAGTTCCAGGCTGTCATGAATTACCTTGTATGGGATGAAAGTAATCCAGATGCTACAGAAGCAAAGTGGGATTATGATGGAAAGACATATCCAAAGGTCAAGGCTGTTCATGGTCAATTAGATACATTGAAGACAATCTTAGATTGGAATGAAGATGCATTTGATGAAGATTACTTCAAAGATAAAGAATATGTACCTGGAGAAATTGATTTGGTTTCTAAGGCTGGTGTACATAAAGAATATCTTTCAACATTAAAGGCATTGAAGAAAGAAATCAAGCCTTATGTAGAATGGGCTGATAAGAAGATTGCTGCTGGTGCAGATGAAACAGATTTGACATTGTTCTCTACAGTAAATCTTCATATCTTCCAGACATATTACGGTGGATTAAGACAGAGCAATGATAAGAAGTCTTGGATCTATGGTAACTATGACCTTGTTTCTCAGTTCTGTGAAAATGGGTATGATTTGAAAGAATGGTTAGAAGACCAGGGTGCTAAATTCAATGATGGTGCACAAATTACATTGATTGGTGCTTTGTGGTATAGAGAAAATATCAACCTTGGATGCGATATCGATAAGGATGGCAAGATTGAAGCAGCAGGTAACTGGGGCACATATTTTGAACCTACAAAGAACACAATTTTAAATACTTCTGAAACAGCTAAAGATAACAAGATCATGACTAGAACAACAGCAGAAAGCTTGATCGTTGATAATGGCAAAGTAACTGGTGTTAAAGCTAAGATGTATGATGGAACAGAAGTAACTATTCATTCTAATGATGGTGTTATCTTAACAACTGGTGGTTTTGCGGCAAATATCGATATGGTTTCTGAAGACAATGTTTATTGGGATAAGTCCTATATCACGGATAATACACGTACAACGAATAGATCTAGCTTAGTTGGTGATGGTATCAAGATGGGCGAAGATGTTGGTGCAGATACACTGGTTTAGGCTATACACAGATGATGCCTATTTCTTGGATCGATAACGGTAATCTTGCATTTGGTAATGGTTTGTATGGCGTTTATATCAATCCTACAACTGGTAAGAGATTCGTTGATGAGTCAGCTGAACGTGATGTATTATCATTAGGTGAATTCAAGAATGGTGTAGAAGTAGATGGTACACAAGGTGTATTCCTTGAAATTACAAATGCTGAAACGCCTATTACATTCCCATATCCATATGATAAGTATGAAGGTACAACACCTGTTGAACTAGGTAAGGATGATGTAGAAAATCGTGTATACTTTGTATCAAGTCCTGATGAATTGAAAGAAAAGGTATTAGATAAGTATGGCATGAAGGCTGATCCTGAAGATATTTATAAGACGATTGAAAACTATGATACAGATATTCTTGCTGGAAAACAGCCAAGTGATGGTGTAGCTAAGCAACAGTCCACAGTTCCTGTAGGTACTGTAAGTGATGATGGTTCTTATAAACTTGATGGTGAACTATTAAGAGTGAGAGTTATGGCTCCATCTACACACCATACAATGGGTGGCTTAGTAGTTGATACAGATCGTCATGTTCTTGATTCTAAGGGCAATGTAATTGAAGGATTGTATGCTGCAGGTGAAGTTACTGGTGGTATCCACGGCGGTAATAGACTTGGTGGTAACGCAATCGTTGAAATCTTTGTCTCTGGTAGAACAGCAGCAAACGCTGTAGTTGCTGATAACAAGTAATCACATAAGAGCACAGAATTCTGTGCTCTTTCTTTGTATTTTTTCTTTTTTGGAATAAACTATGTATAGGAGGTGTCGTATGAAACAACATCGTATTGCGGTGAGTTGTGGAGAAGGATTTGCTTCTGGTTTTTTAGCAGCACATTTAAATATATTCGCTGCGCAAGAAGGTATATCGGATAAAGTATTATTTGTTCGGATTCCTTATCCGGATCTTTATGCACATCAAGATGAGTTTGATATGGCCATGATTTTGCCTCACATTGAATGGAAAGTGAAAGAAGATAAAAAGCAATATCGTATTCCTTTATATATCATTCCTTTTAAGGTTGCGGTAAAACCAAGGGCTTCAGATTTTGTACAAGATTGTGCAGATATTCTTTCTATGGCAAAAGGAAGAGGCGGATTATTTTGTTTTCCAGGAGAAGAAAGAACGCAATCTGTTACGCGACTATGTTCCCATGCTCAATGGGTTGCAGAACACATGTAAAAAACCGCTTTATTGGCGGTTTTTTTCAGCAATCCTAACAATATCACCAACACCATTTAGTATCATTGTTGGCTGATATGCATAGAGTTTTGGCGTGGAAAGCGAAGATACACCAGATAAAACCAATACCGTAGAAACGCCACTTTCGCATCCTGCTATAATATCGGTATCCATGTTATCTCCAACGATGACAGCTTCTTCGGAATGGCACCCCAATAACTTTAATCCTGTGCGCATCATGAGTGGGTTTGGCTTTCCACAAAAATAGGCTTTTCTGCCTGTTGCCATTTCTATTGGTGCAGTCAATGCGCGACAAGCAGGTGCAATTCCATTTTCACAAGGCCCTGATACATCAAAGTTAGCGCCTATCAGTTTTGCACCGCGGTTAACTAGATTAACAGCTTTTGTTAAAGTATCCAAAGAATACGAACGTCCTTCACCTACAACAACATAGTCTGGGTCTACATCATTCATGGATATGCCAACATCATATAATGCATTTAATAATCCTGCTTCACCAATGACAAATGCGGAACAACCAGCAGCTTGATTCTTTAAAAACTGTGCAGTAGCTAAAGCACTAGTATAGAAATTTTCTTCAGGAACATCGAGATCCATTCTACGTAATTTTTCTCTGAGTTCTTTAGGTGTCATACCACTGTTATTCGTGAGAAATAAATATTTTTTATTTTTGGCTTGCAGCCAATGAATGAATTCTTGCACACCAGGAAGAACTTTATTCCCATGGTAAATAACGCCATCCATATCACATATGAAGCCTTTTGCTTTGTTAAAGTCGATTATTTTCTTGTTCATATATATAGTTTGCATGATTTGTGTAAATGGTTGTTTTTGTTTTTGAAAAACGTGTGTAAAATAATATGCAACAATATGGAGGTTTTTATGACACAGTTAAATTTTGCTTGTGATTATATGCAAGGGTGTGTTCCTGAGGTCTTGCAGCGTTTAATGGAAACGAATATGGAAGCTACACCTGGTTATGGAGAAGATGTGTATTCGGAATCTGCACGTAACAAGATTCGTAAAGCTTGTGGAAAAGAAAATGCAGAAGTGCGATTCCTTGTTGGTGGTACACAAGCGAATGCAACTGTCATCAATGCATTGTTGCGAAATTATCAAGGCGTAATAGCTTTGCCTACGGGACATATTGCGGTGCATGAAGCTGGAGCAATTGAATCAGGTGGACATAAGGTGTTATGTGTGGAAGGAAAAGATGGAAAGCTACCTGCTAGTGCAGTAGAAAACTATATGGATACTTTCTTGCATGATGATACATATCCTCATATGGTTCAGCCTGGAATGGTGTATATTTCACAACCTTCTGAATTTGGAACGTTGTATTCTAAAGCAGAATTAGAGGCTTTGCACGATGTGTGTCAAAAATACAATTTGTTTTTATATGTGGATGGCGCGCGTTTAGCATATGCATTAGGTTCTGAAGAAAACGATGTGGATTTAAAAGATCTAGCAGCGTTGAGCGATGCATTTTATATTGGTGGAACAAAGTGCGGAACTTTGTTTGGTGAGGCAGTTGTGGTTCCTAATCCACAATTGATTCCGTATTTCTTTACAACGATCAAACAAAATGGTGCTTTGCTTGCAAAAGGGCGTTTGCTAGGTATACAGTTTGATGAAATGTTTACGAATGATTTGTACTATAAAGTTGGAAAAAAAGCTGTGGAATTTTCAAAAAAAATCGATGCTGCTTTAAAAGAATTTGGCTACGAGATGGTTTTACCAACACAAACGAATCAAATATTTGTGAATTTTAAGGATTCAGCTTTAAAAGAAATTCAAAAAGTTGTTTCAACAAACTTTTGGGAAAAGACAGATGAGAATCATACATTGATTCGCTTGGCTACTTCTTGGGCTACGAGGGAAGATGAAGTGAATCAGTTGATTGATGTATTGCGCCAAAATCAACCTAATACTAAGTAGAAAGAAAGATATTTGATTTTGATAAAAGCTAGTAAATCACGTGTATAGGGGAAGGCTTATGTATGTGTATGCTGGCTTTTTTTGTAATCGTTAAGTAGAAGGTATTTTTGTGTGACCTATAAGTATAGTATAATAAATTGCGCGTTTAGAATTGCAACAAGGAATAAAATATGATAACACCACAAGACATTACGACGTTTTATACAAGATATGAAAAAAACAAAGAAAGAGCTGAAAGTTTATATACTGAAGTTTTGAAGGCTGATACACAAGAATCTCTTGTGGAAAACCTTTCTGTAAGAGCACAGACGATGCGTCATATTTATATTGAAAATGAAGCAATGTTGAATTTATATATTCGTCCTTATTTAGAAGATCGACAAGAATTAAAGGATGAGACAGCACTAGCTTTTGCACATGCAATCTATCAATCATGGAAAAATGGAATGCAAGATGAAGTGAGCATGATTACTATGGGAGAAAAAATTGCGCCATATTTGTATGAACATCATTTTATGGATGCCTACATTCTTGTTGTAAGTACTTTGGGAGTTTTATATAACAATTGCCTTGAAGAGGAAGAAGGAGAAAAAGGTTTTCAGTGTTTCAAAAAAATATGTGATATCTCGAATTTGTATTTTGAAATCGAAGATTTTGAAGTGCGTAAGCGTATCATTTATGCTTTCTATAATCGTGCTATTTTACAAGTGAATTTTTGTTTAGAAAGCGTTGAAACGTTATATCAAAATGTACAAGAAGGGATTCAATTTTATAGTGATCCAGATGTACTTGCTTTTGATGGAGATAAAATTGATTTTTTGGGATTAACGCAAGAAATGGTATTTGATGTGTATGAAAACTATGTGACTGCACATACGCGAGAGAATTCTGAAAAGTGGTTTTTAGAAGATGGAGAGAAGATCTTAAGTGAGTATTATCAACAAGAATTGAAGAATAATCCGAATCCCTATGAAATGCCTGATGAAATCTTTTGTGCATATAAGCGTATTTGTTTTTTTCTAGGGAAAATCAGTTGCACAGAATTTATCGATGCACTCGAAAAGTATTGTGCATATAACATAGAAAATAGTTCATTGGAACATGAGGATGGTTTCTGGGATAGTCGTTTGTTTCATGTTGTGATAAATCAGATACCGAATCTTCTGGAATGTTATAAACAATATTCTTCTGAGTATTACGGGAATCCCATCCCATTTAAGT
>CALBJM010000359.1 GCA_937893225.1 uncultured Erysipelotrichaceae bacterium
GAAAGAAGACCAATGATGATTGCAACGAAGATGGATTGCGCACCTAAGCCACTCGAATCGATTGCGTTCATTGTTGATCCATCTTCTAAAGTGACCGTTGTAATTGGTGCACATACAAGAAGGAAACAAACCATAGCAGTAAACCCATTCTGCAATGGAGACATCTTGAATTTTTTACTATAATTATACGCAAGCGAAAAAACCATAAAGAATGCTAATATACCCATCGTTGTATTATATGGAGCATAAATGGCATCATACACTTCTTGTCCAGCTTGCCATCCAAAAAGCAAACTACCAAATGCACAAATAACTTGGATGACTGCACCAATCATGATCAATCCCATTGTTGCACCCATACCACCAGAAATCGTAGCAAATGTTGGACTAGTTGATAACTTTGTACTAAACTTTTGCAGCCACGTAATAAACTTACTATTGGCAAATTTTTCTAATGCTTCATTCATATTCTTTTCCTCCTATTTTCCTGTAATTTTATGTGCCAATTTCATAACATTTTCTGCATTGCCTCTTCCATAATCCAATGTTGGAATCTTTTCTGCAGGAATATCGATACTGTCACGAATTTCATCTAACGCATAAGAAATCTGCGGTCCAATCAACACACAATCATAATTTCTCCAATGCTCTTCAATATCCCCTTTTCCAATTGCTTCAATTTCCAATTCTTCACCTTTTGATGCACAATATGTTTGCATCTTTTTCATTAGGATCGAAGTGCTCATGCCACCTGCACAAACTAATAATATTTTCATTTCAAAATCTCCTTATCTTGCTTAACGCTATATAGCTCAATCAACTCTTTACACAATTCTTGTACGACCATACTCGTCATCAGATGATCTTGTGAATGCACAAGCAATAAAGAAAATGGTGTTTTTTCTCCTTTTGCTTCCGCAACTAATAGATCCGTTTGGGTCTTGTGTGCTTCATTTCCTTCTGCTTCACTTTTTTTCATCAATTCTGATGCTTGATCAAAATTTCCTTTTTTTGCGGCTTTCAATGCTTCATATGCAAGTGTTCTTGCTTCACCTGAATGTGCAATGATCATCATAGAAGACATTTCAATATCTGTATTTTCTACTTCCGTCATTTATGTAACCCCTTTCTTCATTGAAAGTTTATACACTTTATACACAGCATGCAAATTTAGATGATGATGTATTTTCCATTAAATTTGTTAGTGTATACTTTTTATACGCAACTTATACCTTATCCTTTTGCTCATTTTTATAAGAAAAAGGAAACAGTGTATGAAATATCGCAAAAAAAATCGGTTTAGTGTATATCTTTATCATCTAAACCGATTAGTGTATATTTCAAGTTTATTTTACAATTTACAACACATCATGAGCACAACTGCCACTTCATCATCATTCACTATGATACCGAAGGATTTTTCTATTGCGTGGATACAATGCATGACATATTTATGTGCTTCTGGATTCTTATCAAATAAATCTTCTTTATGTTTTGTTTCTTTAATCATTTCTTTTCCTATAATACGATCTATCATGCATGCGATATGGATAAATAAACCATATTTTTGATCATGATTCAAATCAAAATGATTACTCATTGTATTGATCAATGGTGGTAGTACTTTGCGTATTTTTATCATTGGAACATGGTTTAAAGAAGTTGCAAGTGATTCATACAATAAATCATAGGAAAGGGAAGATTCTGATATTGCTTGAAATTGTAATACAGCATCAATATTTTCTGGTCCTGCCTCGATCATATCATGAATCCCAATAAAAGGAATTCCCGCTAAATGTGGATCATACGTTCCTACAAATGCAAGAATCCTATATTGTTGTAGAAGTTATTCCACTTTT
>CALBJM010000360.1 GCA_937893225.1 uncultured Erysipelotrichaceae bacterium
TATTTCATGTGCAAATAATACATCATCTGTTCCACATCCAAATAACAATTTAGGTAGTTGTTGCAAATCTGCTTCTTTGAGTTTTCTTCTAAGATTATAATACGAATCTAAATACGCATCGACTGATCCGATATTATGGAGACAATTATATTGTCTCTGCATCGAATGCATGACATCATTGTCTTTGATTACTTCATCAATTGATTTATCAAACAATTCTTGTAGTGCATTTCTCTGATTTTCTATATCACTAGGAATATATGACAAAACTGCTGCTTTTGCGAAACATTGTGGATACTTCAAAGCAAAATGCAATGTTCCTTTACCACCCATAGAAAGCCCTGCAATAAAATTATCTTCTCGTAAAGAAGAAGCAGGCAGCCAATGATAAACAAGTGGCATAAGTTCATCAACAATATACTTTTCAGCATTCAAACCTAAGGCAAAAGTTTCCCAATTTTCATAGTCCGCATTTCCTATACCAGGCATCACAACAATAAAATTCTTTTCACAAGCATATGTTTCGATGTTACTTTTGCGGATCCAATCTGAATATCCACCAAATGTACCATGCAATAACCAAAGAACACGATATTTCTTTTCGCTATTATAAAAATCTTTACACGAAATATCTCGTGGTTTATCAGGAACAATAATATTTACATTTTGGTTGCTTCCCATGTATTCTGATTCAAAATCTAATGTAATAAGTGCCATATTATTCATTCTCACTTTCTATAAATGCATCTACTAATCTACAAGCTATTCTTACACAGTCTTCACATTCGCACAAAACGATTCCAGTTGAAATACCTTTAATGTCCCTGCATTGTAATGCGCCAACTTCACTTTCAAATTGCTTCAATAGATTTCTTGCTTTTGGATATGTTTTGGCTTTAGAATCAGGATGTTCTAGATGCCTAGAAGAAGTAAAACAAGAAAGCACCATTTCTGCAGCATTTAGTGCACCACATGTTCCTAGTGTGCAACCCAACCCTGAGCCAAGTGCTTCTGCTAAAGCAAATAATTGTTTTTCATCCATGCCAATCACATCAGCATATGTGCATAATACAGCTTGTGCACAATTATAACCTGTATTTCGTTTCTGAACTGCGATTTCTTCTCTATTCATATTGACCTCCAAAAAAAGCTGTCCTAAGACAGCTCAATTTTATCCTCTTGTAAAGAAGCTTGGAATGATGTTGTCATCATCATTACTAGATTCTCCACCAAATGTAACATCATCGTCATCTGATGCAGCTACTACACCAGCAACAGGCGCTGGATTTGTAACAGGGCTCTTCTCTGCAGCTGGACCATCTGTTGGAATTGTTTCAGGTTTTGGTAAATCAAAGCCTGTAGCAATAACAGAAACGATACAAGAATCGCCAATCTTATCATTAATAGCTACACCGAAGATAATATCAATATCGTTACCTGCTGCATCACGAATATATTCAACAGCTTCACTAGCATCATAGGCAGACATTGTAGCACCACCAGTTACATTGATGATAGCACTCTTTGCACCCTTGATTTGTGCTTCAAGCAAAGGAGACTGAATAGCTCTTTCAGCAGCATCAGCGGCCTTATTATCTCCTTCAGCCATACCAATACCAAACAATGCAGAACCTTGTCCTTCCATAACAGATTTAATATCAGCAAAGTCAAGGTTGATCATAGCTGGCACAGCAATCAAGTCAGTAATTGTCTGTACACCTTGACGAAGAATATTATCAGCTTCCTTGAATGCATCTTCAAATGGAATATGACCAATAACTTCCAAAACCTTGTTATTAGAAATGATAATCAATGAATCCACATATTCTTTCAATTGCTCTAAGCCTTGTTCTGCCTGAACCATTCTCTTCTTACCTTCAAAAGAGAAAGGCTTAGTAACGATACCTACCGTCAAACATCCAAGTTCTTTTGCAACTTTAGCAAACATAGGTGCAGCACCTGTACCAGTTCCGCCACCCATACCAGCTGTAATGAAGACCATATCTGCGCCTTCAATAGCCTTACGAATGTCATCCTCTGATTCAACAGCAGCCTTACGACCATTATCTGGATTACCACCAGCACCCAGACCTTCTTTACCAAGCTGAATCTTGTTTGCTACTGGAGAAACATCCAATGCTTGAAGATCTGTATTGGCTACATAGAATTCAACACCTTGTACACCATCAGATACCATTCTGTTTACTGCATTACTTCCTGCACCACCAATACCAAATACTTTAATTTTTGCAATCTGATTATATTCTAAATCTGCCATATTACTCTCCCTTACTTCTTATCCTCAAAGAATAAGCCCTTCAATTTACTTGTTAATGTATCTTCTTTAGAATCTGTTTCTTTTTTCTTTTCACGATAGCTAACAGATTTCATAAATGCATCCATATCCAAACTATCATCAATATAACCACTAATCGGAAGTTTGTCTTGATAAGCATAAAACAAACCAAGGCAAGCACTCAAACCTGCATTTCTTCCACCTAGTGTATCTGGTATGTAGCACTTAACACTGCAACCAAGTTTTCCTGAAAGAAGTTCAGAAAGTCCCTCAGTTTCGCCACCCTCGTCAGTTATAATAACAGTTGTCGGGCCTGCTTGCAAGATAGGAGAACAGGATTTTGTGATAATATCCACCCATGTTGAAACATTTTGACTCACACATTCAACGAATTGTTTTTCAGTTATTGTTTTTGTTGTACCATTGATAGACCAAATATATACTGGATTATCTGTGTAGACTTTTTGATTGAAGCGAACACTGTATTTCAACAATTCAATTGCTTCATTTGTCTTGATGCCATACTGCTCAACGCAATCGCTCACCAAATACCCTAATCCAGAGGGCAATACAGCACTCGTTGCTAGTCGACCTTTTCTAAATAAGCCAAGAGTCGTTGATTCTCTTTGTACTTTAAGAACAACGATTTGTTTTTCTACAGCCTGTTCAAATAAAGCTGCTTCTTTCCCTACTGCATATACATCTGGGAAAATGTCCAAGACTTGTAGTCCAGCCTTTTCTACGCATCCTACCAATTCATAAGCTAACTTACGATCTGCACACAACAAATCAACATCTACAGAAAGTTGAGAACATTTTTCTCCAAGTGGAATACGACGAGTCGCAATACCATTAACTATATATTTTACTGGAACAGTTTGAATCAAAGCATATTCTTTAGATATGCTCATGTTTTCAGCTTTCTTGATAGCATTTCTTACATCTTGGATCGTAATGACACCGTCAATACCAGTGACATCAACAGTTGATTTCAAAGAATATTTTTTTGTCCTATACGAAGGTATCGCCAAAATAACTTTTTTGATTTCAGCACCGATTGTACGTTTTGTGTTACTTGCTGCTTTACGCAATGCATTAGATATCTCATCCGCATTTAAGACACGATCATACGTAAGTCCAAAGCATGGAATTCTTTCTACTTTAATAATATTGAAACGAGTATTAAAAAACTCTCCAACAATCAGGCGCACCTCATGGTCTGCTACTTCTACGCTCGCAAAAATTTGTTTATCGCTCATGAAGAACTCCTTTCATACATACTCTTGAATTGTATCATATTTTTTATTTCATAAATAGAGATTGATTGTTTTTTGTGATTTTTCTGCTACAAAAATTCCGAAAAAATGCAAGAATTTTCCTCGATTCTCACCATAATTATATTGCAAAAAACAATAAAGCATGTTATTCTACTTGAGCAATTGTGAACGAAGGAGGGTATGTATGTCTAGAGTTTGTGCCGTTTCCGGTAAAAAAGCATTAAGTGGTAATAGACGTTCTCATTCTTTACGTGCTACAAGACGTAAGTGGAATGTAAATTTACAAAAAGTACACATGATTGTCGATGGAAAGCCTCAGACAGTCAAGGTATCTGCTCGTGCACTTAAGACATTGAAGTCCAAGTCCGCTAAAGCAGTAAATGCTTAATTCATAAAAAGAGATTCCCTTGGGAATCTTTTTTTATATTTAATCTTTTGTTTGCATGACAAGTATCTTACCCTTTTCTACGATCAACGTTCCTGTTTCTTGTAAAATAGAGTTAGATAAAGTGTAGATGGTCGATTGATCCAAATGTCTATGCTTTAAAGGATATTCAAAGCCATCTAATGAAATGATTGCTTCACCATCTGTGAAGAAAGAAATATATGGATACCCCTCTTTAGCAATTCTATATTTTCCTACGCCTTTAACATAG
>CALBJM010000361.1 GCA_937893225.1 uncultured Erysipelotrichaceae bacterium
AGATTGGCGATTTTCACTGGACACTTTTTGGTGATTTTTACCGGTCCCTAACAATAATGCGTAATTAAACACATAAAATTCCCATAAATTTGAATAAATAGTATCGAATATTTTCACTTTCAGAAGTGCTGAAAACGCTTAAGTGAAAGATAAATGACAAAAAAAGTTATAAAATTGTCATGATTTAACAAAACTATATAATTATTGTGAAATATAGTGCCAAAATGTGTGAAAATGTTGTAAACGCTTGCAAAAAAGGGATAGAATACTTGTAAAGAAAGGATCTTAAAAGATTTATGAAAGACAAATTTATGAATGGCCTTCTTACTATCGCAGGTAAGATGCAGTCAAACACAGTCCTCTCTGCAATTAAGGACTCGTTTATTGACAACATGCCAGTCGTCATCTGGGGTGCATTCTGTACTCTGTTCCAATTCGTTCTTTGTCAGACAGGTGGTGTACCTGATCCAAAGACAGGAGATATGATTTATTACATCTCCCTTGCAAACGTTCCAGGTTTTGCATGGTTGGAAACTTTAACTCCAATTTTCACAACAGCAAACTATGGCTGTATGAACTTCATGGCAGTAGCAATCTGCGTATTGGTATCCATGCATTTCGCTGAAAACATTGGACATCCAAATGATAAGACAGTTCCAGCAGTAGCACTTGCTTCATTCGTTACATTGATCGACACAACAGCAACAACAACTACAGAATCTGGAGAAACAGTTACAATCTCTAACGTAGTTGCTTCATCTTATACAAAAGCAGATGGTCTTTTCGTAGGATTGATCGTTGGAATCTTGGCAACATTGCTCTATGTAAAGCTCGTTGATTCTGGAAAATTGAAGATCAGCTTACCAGATAGTGTTCCACCAAACGTATCACAGTCATTTGCAGTATTGTTCCCAACAATCATTACAATTCTTTGTATTTCCATCGTTGGTTACATCACATCTTTGTTTGGAATGACTATGTTCGATGTTATTTCTACAATCATGAAGCCAGTTGAAAACATCATGACAGGTCTTCCAGGATATGTAGTAGTCGTATTGATCATGCAGTTACTCTGGTGGTTTGGTATTCATGGACCAAACGTAATGTCTGCAGTAACAACACCATTTATGACAAAGATGATGGCACAGAACCTTGAACTTTATCAGGCAGGTACAGGTGTTACATCTTCAGGTGTATATTACACAGCTGAATCTGGTTACTCAGTAATTGCTAACCCATTTGCTTCCGGTTGGTTCTCATCAACAGGTTCTGGTATTACAATGGGCTTGATCATTGCAATCATGCTCTTCTCAAAGAGAGATGACTTCAAGGCAATCGCTAAGTTGGCTATTCCATGTGGAATCTTCAATATTAACGAACCAATCATCTTCGGTATTCCACTTGTAATGAACGCAATGTTCGCAGTACCATTCTTCCTAGCTCCAGTAGCTTGTGTATGCTTAGGATATCTCGTACAGTCTATGGGAATCTGCCCATTGTTCGTCATCGACGTTCCATGGACAACTCCAGTAGGACTCTTCGGATTCTTGGCATCCTCAGGAAACATCATGGGTGGTATCTGGCAGGCAGTAATTATCTTGGGTGCATCAACATTGATCTACACACCATTCGTAATTGCAGCAAACAGACAAGAAACAGCAGCTTAATAAGTTGTAAAAAGATTATTCAAAGACTAGAGATTGTTTCTCTAGTCTTTTTTGATATTAGAATTAAATCAATTTCGTATATAAGTGCATAAATAGTAGAATTACTTGAATTTTATGCTGATAAATAGGATAATAATATTATGGCAGAAAGAGAAAATAAGAAAAAGTTAACTAAGGAAGAATTGCATGAAGAAAATGAAAAACTTCGTGCTGAAATGCGTGAAAAGAATTCTACAAGTAAAGAGGATCAGCAGCGTCTTGTTAGATCTTTGAGTGCTAAGAATATGCTTACTTATGCACTTGTTATCTTTTTACCTCCAATCGGTATTTACATGATTTGGAAGAAGAAAGAGGAATTGTATTTAAATACACCATCTCTATATCTTTGGACATTTGTTGGTGTCATGGTTATTTTACAGTGGATCAAGTTGATCATAACAAATTTTAGTTAACAAAGAGAAGCGTTTGCTTCTTTTTTCTTTGGCATTTCGTGTTTCTTATAAAAATGTTAAAATAATTTTATGAGAATTATGGATAAGATTCGCGCACGCGAAAATTTAACCCCAACAGAGAGTACATTAGCTTTGTTTTTACAAGAACATGCTAGAGAAGCAACAACGATGTCTTTAAATGAGTTATCAGAAACATTACATGCTTCTAAGAGTAGCATTATTCGTTTTTGCAAAAAACTTGGATATAAGGGACATAAAGAATTGTGTGTACAATTGGCAAAGGAATTGGATGCTTTTGTATTTCAAGGAAGAGAATTGAATCTATCTTTACCATTTCTTCTAAATGATGATAAAAGAAGTATTGCTGAAAAAACATATACATTGATGATGGGCGCTTTAAATGAAACTTGGAGTAATTTAGATCAAGAGAAATTGTATCAAGTGTCTAAAATGCTATATGAGCGAAAAAAAATATATATCTATGCAGGAGAAGATGGGTATTTGCTGGCACGTGATTTTACCATGAAATTAGAAAATATTGGATTTCATGTATTTTTGAAATCGATTCCTGGTACAAGTATTCAACAAGCATGTCTAGAAGGTGTTGAAAGTACTGCTTTATTTATTTATTATAATTCTGCTTCGGATGAGCTTGTCAAGATTGCGAAAATCTTGGCGTCAAAAAAAATACCGATTGTAACCATTACAGGTCCAGACAAAGATCCAGTTACAATTTATGCGAGTGATGCAATTACAGTTTCGTATTATGAGCCTTCTCCGAAGGTTGCTGAATTTGGCTCCTTTACTGCAATTCAGCTTATATTAAATATTATTTATGCATATCTATTTAATATGGATTTTGAGAAAAATATGCATACGATCATGTCGATTGAAGACAATCGTAAGAATATTTAAAGACAATTAAGAAAAAGAGGAGTATGAAATGGAAGAAGTAATAAAAATTGAAGGTGGGCACCTTTTAGAAGGTGAAGTTACAATATCTGGGGCTAAGAATGCTACAGTTGCTTTAATTCCTGCTGCTGTGTTGGCGAGTGGACCAGTGACAATTGTAGGTATACCGCAAATAGCAGATGTGAATAATTTGTGTGAAATTTTACACATCTTAAATATTGAAGTTATAAAAGTCGCAGATGATCACTTGATCATTGATCCAACAAATATGAAAAATGTTGACCTTGTTGATGAAGCAGTTACGAAATTGAGAGCTTCTTACTACTTTATGGGAGCATTGTTAGGAAAATATGGCCATGTTAGGATGAAAATGCCAGGTGGCTGTTATTTAGGACCTAGACCTATTGATTTACATATCAAAGGTTTTGAGGCATTAGGAGCAACTGTAAAATTTGAAAAAGGTTGTTATGACATTACAGCAACAGAGTTGAAGGGGACAAAAATATTTTTGGATATATCCTCTGTTGGTGCAACGATCAACATCATGATGGCGGCAGTTTATGCTAAAGGGAGAACTACAATTGAAAATGCCGCAAAAGAGCCTGAAATAATAGATGTAGCGACATTGCTTAATAAAATGGGAGCAAAAGTTAGAGGTGCTGGTACAAATGTTATCACGATTGATGGTGTCGATACGTTGTCTGGTTGTTTTCATGAAATTATTCCAGATAGAATTGAGGCTGGTACATTTATTGTTATAGCTGCAGCGTGTGCTAAAAAAATGCGTATTAACAATGTAATTCCACAGCATTTAGATGCATTGCTTTCAAAATTGGAAGAAATGGGTGTGAAAATGCATGTTGGTATAGATTATGTTGAAATTGAGCATAGTGATAATTTAAAGGGTACAGATGTCACAACAAAGCCATATCCTGGGTTTGCTACGGATTTGCAGCAACCATTAACAGTGCTAATGACACAAGCGCATGGTGAGTCTAAAGTTGAAGATACGATTTATCCTGAGCGTTTCAAGCATTGTTATGAATTAGCAAAAATGGGAGCAAATATTGAAGTGCGTAATGGAGAAGCAGATATTGAAGGGCCAACACCACTAGGTGGTACTGACGTTACAGCAACAGATTTACGTTGTGGAGCAGCTATGGTAGTTGCAGGATTGATTGCAGATGGAGTGACTACGATTTCTGATATTTATCATATAGATCGTGGATATTCTGAATTGGATACAAAATTAACGAATCTTGGAGCAAAGATTTGGAGAGAATCAAAATAACACATAGAAGATATAGAA
>CALBJM010000362.1 GCA_937893225.1 uncultured Erysipelotrichaceae bacterium
ACCTGCCATCATTGATGACTAAAGACGTTGTACCAAACTTTGGTATGAGTGAAGATGGTTTATGAATGACGCTCACATCAATGGATTGTTTTTCTGCAGAAAGCGTATAGCGATAATTTGCATTTGCATCTGCAAAGAGCTTAACAAGTGTGCCATCTTCTTTTTTATATGAAATATCTTTATCTGTACCATTCATCAAAAATGAATAATACCCAGTTGTATCATTATTTGTAACACGTATTCCAACATAGTAATTCGCATCAGAGAAATCATCTAGATCAAGTGCACAAGAGAATTGCACAGCTTGTGTGGTATATCCTGCTAATAGATTCTGTGCATAATTTTCTGTTTTACATGGAACTACAAGTGCTTTTTTAGTTTGTGGGTCCGTTAAAATCAAGTCATGTTTCACTTGTCCTTCTAACGCATCCATTTTTCTAAATAAAGCAAGTCCTGTAATCGTTACTACATGTGTATTTTCATCAAAAGAAACAGATTTTAATGAAGCTATCATCTTTCTATTTTCTTCTAGTGCATCAATCGATTCATATGTCGTTGCAGGAGCAGGTTCAATATCTTCAGATGGTGAAATAACTGGTTCTTTATCTGGAGTAGATGGTTTATCTTCCTGGTTTGGTGTATAGGTTACCCAATTTTCTTTTGAGGCAATCCATTGATGATCACCAATCCTATACCATGTATATCCATCTGCATCTTTTTGATCATATACATAATACGTGCCATTCACTTCACTAATACCAACGATTGCATAATCTAAACCAGCACCATTACGAATTCTAAGATTTTCTACGTTAACTGTAACAGTACCAATCGACGTTGCATTTTCTTCTCCGCTATCAATTGCATTTCCACCAATTTGTGTGACATATTTCTTCTCGATCCAACCTACGTTGTTCCAATCATATTGCGTGAGCGGTTGTTTAGCTGTATCGAATTGTTTCCCGTTTTGTAAATAATTTACGGATTGTACTTTATACCAATCCCCATTTTCTTCCAAAATCGTTACCGTGTAATTCTTTTGGTATGTACTGCCATACGCAGTTGTATACATGATGTTCCCATCGATTGCATCATATATACCAACTCCATACGTATTGACTACGCCAATTGGCATTGCATTATATTCACTCAGGTTACCGTCTTCACCATTATAAATTTTGTCACACGAATACGCGATAGATGCAAGCGTCAAACCATAATATGTACTAGAAGCGTATTTTACACCAATTCCACTTCCCTTATTTCCATAATGCGATCCAAAAAATCTATAATCGTTTGTATTTAAATATTCTCTTAAATATAAGCCAGCTTGTTTTTCAATAGCACTTTTAACATTATCAAATGTAGATGCTTGATCAGGATCTGAATCAAATGCATTATAACCAAAAAGGTTATATCTTGTTTTCGCATAATTGCTTGTACCCCACGCAGACTCACAAGCAGCTTGAGCAAATAGCATCAATGCATTGATGCCGTATGTATTTTGTGCATCCACAAAGAGTTGCCCTGTATCCCATAATACAGAATCTGTTCCATAACCATGTTGTTGAAGAAATAAGTTATACGCGGAAGCATCAATATTGGATTTTTGACGCAGCGGCAAAAATTCATAATAGTTGTAATATGTACCTGCTTTATTCGTGCAATAACGATCTGTATAAAAATCATAATCATTATAAGAATAATATACATCTCCAACATTCATCCAAGATGCTGCTGGTCCTACAACTGTGTTGAATACTTTTGATGGCTCATTTCCATTCACTGCCCATCCACTATATGCAACAAAACGAAGTTCTTTATAATTACCATTTTGTTCTACTTGGTAATAAGACTGCCTAGCTTTGGTTAAAAAAGGTGCTTCTTTTGCTTCTGTAGTATCATTTCCACCAAGATAAATATTTAAATTATTTGTAATAAACTTAAAAGGAATTAGATCTACATCTTTCAAACTAACAGTTGCATCAAAATCAGTTACATTGGCATGAATCGTTCCATTTCCATCAGTGTCGTATGACAAAGTTGAAAAATAATACAATTCTCTGTGCTTAGGCATATATGTATCCTTGTTCCCATTATATTGATTCAAATTCAAAGTAATAGAACCATCACGCATAGGATATGCATATGCAATACCAGCATTCATCGCAATAATCTTTGTTGGAGAATAAGATGCACTATGTCTAACGACCGCATCATTCCCACTTCTTTTCATGACCGTATTTGCTTCATCAAAACTGTTATAACATCCAACTTGATCAAATTGTCCATTATCATTGACTACATCTACTTCAAAACCTCCACATGCCATAGGATAATATGTACTATAACTTTCTTTTGCTTGTGCAGAAATAGTATTCGTTGTACATAGCGGCAATATAGAGAATAGTAATGCACATGACCATGCTATTTTACGAATATTTTTCATTTATGCTCCTTTCTAGGATACTTCAACATCAACTGGTGTATCAGAACCATTCATATATGTGTGCAAAACACCTTTTGTATTTTGCAGATTCGAATCAACAAAGAAGAAACAAGCTTCTTTTTCATCTGTAATGTCTTGCCCAATTAAATTTTCATATTTCATGGAACGAATAGAGGCATCTTCTGCTTCTAGATTTGTTCCATCACTTTCTTCATATATCGCACGATCAATATGAATCAGATTTCCATTCAAAACTGCAGCATCAACTTTAATTGCAAATATTCTTATCGAAGATGGCATTGTTAACAATGTATCGTTTTGATACATATCATCTCCCGTAATTTCAAAAATATTCGTTACCCGCAATTGATATGTATCTTGTTGGGAAACAATCTTGTCATTTTTACTTTCTTCTAATTCTGCACAATCGGCATGATTCTGCGTCAAATCAAAATCATAGTTTTTATTTTTGCAGAAAACAGATATTGAATCTGCTTCGTTAGTTGTTATAGGAATCAATATGTTGCCACTGAAAGAAGTTTTATCCGCAAAAGAAAACCAGACATTTTTCTTACCAACAAATAAATTCACATTTTCTAATTGCTTAACATATGATTGTATATCATTTAATGCAATTCCTTCACTTGTCACAAAATCAGACAATGCATATGTTTCTGAATCAGATTGAATATCTAATTGTGCAATGAGAAAACGAAAACTCACATCTGCACTTTCATAAACACTATAACGAACAAAAGAAACTGGCTCATCTTGGACAGAAGAGGTATATTGTGCTGTTTGACTCGTCTGAGATATACTGCTATTTTCTTTTTTTGAAGAAGAGTCATGCATAAAACGATATGCACATATAGAAAGTGTACAAATCAAGACTACAAGGAGGACGATTATTGTAATTTTCCATTTTTGCTTCATTTGCATACACCTCCCACCACTATATAATTATAAAAAAAACTTATACACAATGTATAAGTTTAGAGATAGGTTCTCAAATTTACTTTTGATTTTCTGAATGATTTTTTTAAAAATTTCACAAAAATTTCACATTTCTCCAATTCCAACCATAAAAAAGAAAAACTGAAGCTAAGCTTCAGTTTTATTGAATACCATCTGGATTCTTTAATGTGAAATTCCAAGAATCTTGACACATTTCATCAATATCATATTGTGCTGTCCAACCAAATAATTTCTTTGCTTTGGAAGGATCGGCATAACATTCTGCAATATCCCCAGGTCTACGATCTAAGATCTTATATGGAAGAGTCTTACCACATGCTTTTTCATAGGCATGTAAAACATCCAATACACTATAGCCTTTTCCTGTACCAAGATTGACATGTTCTACACCTTTGTGTTCAAGTGCATACTTTACAGCACCAATATGTCCATTCGCAAGATCTACTACATGAATATAGTCTCTTACACCTGTTCCGTCTGGGGTAGGATAATCATTTCCAAATACTCTTAAGTATTCTAGCTGTCCATTTGCTACACGCGCAATATATGGCACTAAATTATTAGGAATACCATTTGGCACTTCACCAAGTAATCCACTCTTATGTGCGCCAATTGGATTGAAATATCTGAGAAGCATGACGCTCCATTCATCATCGGACTTAGAAACATCTTCTAAGATTCTTTCATTCATGAGCTTACTTGTTCCATAAGGATTTGTTGTACCGCCAACTTTAGAATCTTCTGTGATTGGACATTTTTCAGGATCTCCATACACAGTTGCGGAAGATGAGAATACGATCGTTTTGCAGCCTGCTTTACGCATTGCTTGATATAAGTTGATAGAACCACTAATATTATTTTCATAGTATGTGAGTGGCTTTTGAACAGATTCACCTACAGCTTTATAACCTGCAAAATGAATCACTGCATCGATTTTATTTTCAGCAAAAATCTTATCTAGACCCGCACGATCTAAGATATCCGTTTCGTAAAATTTAGGCTTTGTGCCTGTTATTTCTTGGATACGGTCTAATACAACTTTATTAGAATTGTAGAGATTGTCCAAGACTACGACATCATAACCAGCTTGAATCAATGCGACACATGTATGTGAGCCAATATAGCCTGTGCCTCCTGTAACGAGTATTGTTGACATTTTTATCCTCCTATCAAACGTGAAATATCATTCCACGTAACAAACAACATCAATCCAATCAAGATCACCCAACAAGCAATCATAATACCAGTTTTTATTTTAGTACTAAAAGTACGATGTGTCACCCATTCCAAAGCAGTTATTACAACTTGCCCACCGTCTAGTACAGGTAAAGGTAGTAAGTTAAAAATCCCAACATTCAGTGATAATTGTGCCACCAGCAACAAATAGGCAGAAAGGCCCATCGAAGCATATGTTTCTGTTGCTTTATAGATTCCGACCGGTCCACTTAACTGTTGCATACCTGCACCATGGAAAATCAATCCAGCAATCGTCGATATCATCAATTTTGTGATAGATGCCATTTCTTCAATGCCATATTTCCAGCAATTCAATATCGTAACATCGTGATCGACTGCCTGTTCTCCTTGTATGCCAATGAGATACGAATCACTTTCAGCATTGTATTCAGGTGTAACAGAAAGCGTTAATTCTTTTCCATCTCGTTCGATGCGATATGTTTCTTCATCTGTATAACCTGAAGAAAATGCTTGCATGTCTAAATAGGTATCTGGCTTGATTGATGAACCATCAGCCTTAGTGATTTCCAAAATTTTATCACCAGCCTCAAATCCTGCTTTTTCAGCAGGAGAGTTTTCGACGACCTGGGCTACGATTGCTTTTGGAGAAGATACATATGAACCATTTGACAATATTACAAGAGAA
>CALBJM010000363.1 GCA_937893225.1 uncultured Erysipelotrichaceae bacterium
AAAGGTGCAGAAGCAGAAGATGCTTTAACAAAAAACATCGAAGAAGCAGTAGAGAAAATCAAAAATAATGAAGAGATGATGGAGGAGTATATGCGGTTTGAAGATTATGTTCAGCATGAAAGAAAAGAGGGTATACAACAAGGCATGCAGCAAGGAATTCAACAAGGAATACAAAAAGGCCTGCAGCAAGGCATAGAGGAAAGAAATAAAGAAATTTGTATTTCCATGTTAGAACAGAATTTAGATATTTCTATTATTGAGAAAACTACAGGATTATCCAAAGAAGAGATTCTTGCGATAAAAAACAAATTCATAAATCATAGATGACAAAAAGATGAATGTGTTTATTCTTTCTTTGAGCATGTTATTTGTTCTTTCAGAATGATTTTCTGAAAGATAAAAATTTAGGGGATGTGGGTTGTTATTCAAAGTAAGCAATACTATGACTATTTTATTCCCATAACTGAATTTTCAAACAAGCGTAAAGAAAATAAATGCAGATCTTATAAAAAATGATAATGATAAATAAAACAGGAAATAATTCTAATAAGCTAATTTGTTGTAAAAAAAGGATATCTTTATGGGTGCTTTCTGCCATTAAGTATCCTTTTATAGATTTCATACATAAGTGTTTTTGTTGCATTGATAAATGTAATATTTTTCCTATTCTATTGCATCCAAATGTACATTCCTTACATTTGGAAGTTTTTTGAGCGTAGACACCATTTCTTGTACTTCACATACCATTCTTGAAATATCTAAAGATAATAAGACGTTCGCTTTTCCAGCAATTGGGATTGCTTGAGAAATCGTTAAGATAGAAGTGTTTAGGTCAGACAATGTTCTTAGAACTGAAGAAAGGGCACCACTTTCATTTTTTAAGATAATAGATAAGACAGCTCTTCTTTCAACTGTATCATCTGCGCTTTCAAAAACATAATCTTTGTATTTGTAATATGTATTACGAGAAATGCCAGCAATTTGTACCGCTTCTGTAATAGTCGAAGCTTCATGATTCACTAATAAATTTCTTGCATAGATAACTTTGTCTAAATAGTCTGGGAGTATTTTTCTAGATACAATTAAGAAGTCTTTTTTCATATGTATTGTGCTCCTTTACTACATATTGTAGTAGGAATTATTTGCCAATTGTGTTGTAAAGAAGCAATTTCATTTTTTGTTATTGTCGATATTTCTTCCTTTGAAATGAGGATGCACGTAGAGCCTGAACCACTGATAAGTAATATACCATATGGTGAAACGATTTTTTTGAGTGCATCAAATTCGTGAATGAGTGTTTTTCTATATGGTTCATGAATTTGATCTCTAGCAGCAATTCTTAATAAATCTAAGTTGCCTGTGCGCAATGCTTCAAGTGTAAGTGAAGCATGTGCAGCATTTGCAGCCGCAATAGATCGTGCATATGTATTTGGTAGAATACTTCTTGCTTTTTCAGTGCTGACTTCAAAATCTGGAACAAATACTGTAAATTTCCATTCTTCATCAAGTGTAAGTGGATATGTGAAGAATGTATCTCCATTTTTCATAGAAGCGGTAAGTCCACCATAGATACATGGTGCAACATTATCTGGATGACCTTCCATTTGTGAAGCTAGCTGAAATATCATTTCTTTCGATAATGCGTTTTCATGAATAGCACTAGCTGCCATGAGTCCTGATACAATTAATGTTGCGGAAGATCCTAATCCACGTGATACAGGTACATTTGTATGAAATGTTGCGTGTATTGGTGTGTCTTTGTTTATTTGTTGGCAACCTAACCTATAGGCTTGTAAAAATAAGTTATCAGTAGTATTGAAGCGTTCTTCAACACCGAATAATTTTGTCTCTTTTGCTTCTGCTACTTCGAAAGTATTAAAAATCTGCAGAGCAAGTCCGAAGCAATCAAAACCAGGACCAATATTAGCACTTGTTG
>CALBJM010000364.1 GCA_937893225.1 uncultured Erysipelotrichaceae bacterium
CTCAATTAGTCAGCTACATATGGAAGCAGAGCCATCTGACGTGCACGCTTGATAGCGACAGCCAATTTTCTCTGATACTTCGCACGAGTTCCTGTAACACGTCTTGGTGTAATCTTACCATTAGCGCTGATGAACTTCTTCAAGAGCTCAACATCCTTATAGTCAATATACTTGATGTTATTCTTTGTGAAGTAGCAGACCTTTCTGCGACCCATTCTCTGTTTTCTGAATGCCATCGTTTTTCTCCTTTTTAAAATGGAAGATCATCATTAGAAATATCTAATGAAGAACCATTTGAATACCCATCATCTACAGCTGGAGCACTTGGCTGAGGCTGATAAGATGGTTGCTGATAGTTGTTATCAAACCCATAACCACTATTATAGTTATTGGACTCACTTTGCGCTGCTCGAGCAGCAGACTGTGACTTGCTCTCTAAAAGATTCACATTGTCACAAACAACTTCAGTCACATAAGCTTTAGTGCCGTCCTGACGATCATAAGAACGTGTAGAAATTCTACCCTCTGCACCTACCATTGCACCTTTTCTAGCATACTGTCCCAAGAAATCTGCAGACTGTCTCCAAGCAACACAATTGATAAAATCAGCTGACTGCTGAGAACCATCCTGTCTTGAAACTCTTCTATCACACGCAACAGTAAATGAAGCTACTGACAAACCTGTCTGTGTCTTACGAACTTCAACATCTTTGGTTAATCTACCAACAAGTACGACACGATTGATCATTACTTAGCCTCCGCAGAAGCTTCATCACGTGTGATCATGAAACGAACAATGCTCTGGTTGATACCCATCAAACGATCAAGTTCCTTAACACATGCGTTGCCTGCTTCGAATGCTACTACTACGTAGTAACCCTTTGTCATATCATCGATACGGTATGCGAAATCTCTCATACCCCATTCATCTGTCTTGTTAACCTTACCACCATTTTCTGTGATGATCTTAGCAACTGTTTCAACTACACTTGCTCTCTTTTCTTCTTCTACAGATGAGTTGATGATGTACATGACTTCATACTTTTTCATTTTGTACACCTCCTTTTGGACTAATGGCCATTTCTGGCAAGGAGCGGATTTTTCCACTCACCATAAGATTTTATCAAAAACACATTCGAAAGTAAACCACAAATATTCATTTTTCTCGATATTTTCCACTAAAAATGCCATCCGAAGATGGCTTTTACTAACTATGCTCTTTTTCTACGAATAACCATTACACTAGCTATTAAGCCAGCAACCATTACTGCAAAATACAATCCTACTGTATTTGTATCTGCTGTTGTTGGTGTCTTTGCCTTCTTTGGTGTATCTGTATAGATCAATGCATATGTGGAGAACTTATCTGTTGCAAATGTTATCGTCTTACCTTCTGCATCGAATGTTGCAGGCAATACCGTTACTTCTCCATTATGAATACGAATAACCTGATACGTTCTATCTACTGCACTATTTGTATTGATCAATGCTTCATCCAATGCAACTGTAAATGTCACTGGAGTTCCTGTCTCACTCACTGTTACATCACTGCCAATTACATTCCCATTTGCATCTTTCACTACAACTGCTACACCTAAATCAAGATACATGCCTACTTTATTTGTAGAATTCAATTGTGCTTCCACAAGTTTCTTTTCTTCTGCTGTTGCTTCTTTCTTTGCAACTGTTACCTTAACATCTGTAGAACCACCTTGATCTAATACCGCAAGCTGTTCTTCACTCAAAAGATTATTCTTCTTTGCATTCTCAACGATTGTTGGTACATCTACTCTTGTTGTTGTCTTTGGTGCACCTTCTGCTACTTCAGCAGCTATTTCTTTTCCAACAACTGTTACTGTAATTGTCTTATTGAAGAGTTCTTTTCCTTGGTATGTGAATACTAATCTATATTTTCTACCACTATCAGATACTTTTAGAGGTACTGCAAGACTATCTGCACCTGTACTTGGTGATAAGTCATACTCATTTGTCCAAGACTTTCCACCATCTTTAGAAACTGACAATACTTCTTTCCAATCTTTCGTATTTGCGTAATCCCACTCAACTTTAGGCCATAAATCAATGTCTAATGTACCAGCTTCTACAGTTACATCATCAAAATTTGTTACTGTCAACTTTGGTGTTGTTGGTGATGGGGTTGGTGTTGGAGAAGGCGCATTATCTACAACTTGCACTTTAACAGAAGTTCCGTCCAAAATTTCAACTTCAGCAGTTCCTTCAGTAGAAGCAATAACACTATAACAATTTTGATTAATACCTAAAAGGCTATTATTATCTTTAGTAAACAAACCTGAAGTGACAAAATTATTATAGTAATAATCCATTGTTGCACCATCTACATGTTTTCCAGTATAAGTCACAGAAAAAAGATATGAAACACCTTTTTGTAAAACATATACACCATCAGAATTGACAGCTACATTTCCCAAATCTGTTGTATCACCCCAAACAGAAACATTCAGTTGAGTAACCTCAAATTTATCTAGCATTCGATCATAATGATATGCATGGCTATATCCAGCGTCTTTCAAGATAATTGTAACCTTTACATATCCTTCAGTATCTTTTGTTCCATACTCCGCAGAAAAATCACTCAATACCATCGTTACGCCATTGAGCAGATCACCCACTGCATTCCTAACTGTATCTTCAGTAAGCTCTTCGGTATTATCAAAATTATATGCATCTAATCTACTTTTTATATTTTGATAAACTTGTTCTACTTTTTCTACATTATCTCCACCGTAATCTCCATATACTGCTATTCCTTGGTCAGAATTAGAATCTCCACCTTCCGCAAATACAGGTGTCATTAACCCAAAGATGCAGAACAGTGATAAGCATAAAGCAAAAATCTGTTTTAACTTTTTCATTATCATTCCCTCTTTATTTATAACCAAATTATATATACATATACGAAAACACAATCTCAGAAATTCTCCTAAAAGCCTGTTTTTCTCATTTTTTATGAAAATATTTATGCAAATCTTCGGCTATAAAATGTAACCATTGTTTTCAATTTGTCTATTCTTCTATATTTTCTTCCATTATAATTATCCACATATGAAAAAACATGTGTTAGATATCTTAGATTTATTATTTCTTATTGCGTTTACCTCTTTCTTTTTTATACATGGTCCAATCAAATACAACTATACTGGTTTATTAAACGATCCTTCTACAAAAGGATTTGCGACAATACTTTGCATTGTGTGGATCGTTCTTTTATTCATACATTTGTACCCACTATTAAAAAGAAGCATATGCACGAAACCTGTACAACAACTCATACTTTTACTTATATGTATATTGTGTACAATGTGTATCCCCTATGCTTCTCGTGGTGATTTTCTTTCACAAATGCATTTGTTGTTTGGTTTAGCAACTATCATCGATTTACATTGGATTTTGCTACATTTTATATACTTTAACCAAAATATTACTTTCTTTTATATTGGTTGTTTATTGTTAAGCGGTGCATTTGTATTAACCTATTCTGCAATTACTGGAATTTCAGAATGGATTTTTATAGTTGGACTAATGATAAGTTTAAATCGTCTTTATTCATATAAGAAATGATATAAAGCGCCAATCAAATTTGCATCATTATTAAATTTACACACATCGATATTTGGCAAAGGATACGCAATACCTTTGCCAATATCTGGATGAATAGACGCAAGATTTTGAATAGATTCTTTTAGAGATTCCATTAATTGTGGTTGTTCTGAAATACCTCCACCAATAAGTATCTTTTCTAAATCTAACACGATATTAATATTAAATAGAGCCATTGCCAATGCATCAGTGTATTCTTGGAGTGCTTCTTTTGCTTTTGTTTCCTTTTCAATCCATGCAAATGCTTGCTGGCCATCTATTTTATCTTCCAATTGT
>CALBJM010000365.1 GCA_937893225.1 uncultured Erysipelotrichaceae bacterium
AAATTTACCACTGTGCTTTCTGCTTGGAATCAAATAATCACGAGCACCTTCTGGTGTACTTTTCGCTAAAATCGGTGTTTCGATTTCAATGAACCCTTCTTCATCCAATACTCTTCTGGCTACCATACAAATCTTATGTCTCAACATCAAATTTTTTTGAAGAGTTGGTCTTCTCAAATCTAAGTAACGGTATTTCAATCTAGTATCTTCATTCGTTGTAGAATCATCTGATAGATCAATTGGAAGTGCATCAGATGTATTTACAATTGTTACCTCTTCAGCATGGATTTCAATTTCACCAGTTGCCATCTTTGGATTGGCATCTTTACGCATCTGCACAGTTCCAATAACCTGTAAAATATATTCATTGCGAACATCTTTGACTTTTTCTGCCATCGTTTCATCAAATGTAACTTGTACGATGCCACTACGATCTCTTAAATCAATAAATACAAGAGACCCTAAATTTCTTCTTTTGGCAACCCATCCAATGAGAGTTACTTTTTTTCCGGCGTCACTTGCACGCAACGTCCCATTTTCATGTGTTCTTTCCATTTTATCTTCCTTCCCAATCTTTGATTGTTTCTACTAGTTTATCTTCAGAAATCGTCATTTGTTCTTCACCGCTCTTTTTCACATTCACTGTTCCATTTGCGACTTCTTCTTCGCCAACTATAACGATATATTTTGCCTTCTTACGATCCGCAGACTTAAATTGTGCTTTCAAACCACGTTTTACAAGATTGCCCTCTGCAACAAAACCAGCATGTCTTAACAACTGTGTGTACTTCAAGACGGTATTTGAAACATCCCCTAGGCCGATAACATATGCATCTAATTGAGGATCTTCTGCAAAAGAATGTCCCTCTTCTTTCGCTAAGGCAATCAATCTTTCTAAGCCAATTGCAAAACCAATACCACTCATATCAGGACCACCATAGTATTCTACAAAATGGTCATATCTTCCCCCAGCAAAAATCGTTGCCTGTGCACCTGAATCTGGTCTTGTTGAAACAACTTCGAAAACAGTATGTGTATAGTAGTCTAATCCTCTAACAAGTCTTTCATCGATTTCATAAGGAATGCCTAATGTATCCAATGCTTTCAATACTCTAGAGAAGTACGCACTACTTTCTTCATTGAGATACGCAGACAACTTAGGTGCGTTTTTCATAAATTCTTGGTCGTGATCGACTTTACAATCGAGAATACGCAATGGATTTTGTTCGTATCTTCTGCGACAATCTGAACATAATTCATTTAGATGTGGTTCAAAATACTTTTTTAAAGCAGCACGATATGCACTTCTTGAAGCATCATCTCCAAGTGTATTGATCAATACTTTCACAGAGGAAATGCCCATTCTTTTCACAATGTCATAGCCTAAAGCAATCGTTTCTGCATCAAGTTCGCTAGACTTAGCGCCAATGTTTTCTACACCAAATTGTGTAAACTGACGCTGTCTTCCTTTTTGTGGTCTTTCGTGACGAAACATAGCACCCATGTAGTAGAAACGCGCTGGCATTTCCATTGATCCATAAAGTTTATGTTGGTCAAATGCACGAATGACACCTGCAGTACCTTCTGGTCTAAGTGTCAATGAATCATTTCCCATCTGAAAGGAATACATTTCTTTATTGACCATATCAGAAGAGTCATTTTCTCTTTTAAACACATTTGTAGCTTCAAAATACGGTGTACGAATTTCTTTGTATTGATACAACTTAGTTACATCACG
>CALBJM010000366.1 GCA_937893225.1 uncultured Erysipelotrichaceae bacterium
AACAGTGATACAGGCAGATGAAGATTACAGTGATACATCGTATTGGTCTAAGTATTGTGCAGATGCAAAGAATGGCAGTGGTTCTGCTTGTAAAGGCTATCGAACATACTTGGAAGAGCAAAAAGAAAAGGCTGAGAATGATTTGAAACAAATCGAAGCAGATCGAGCAAAAATTGCGGAAGATTTGGAAAAGTATGACGCGCAATTGAAAGATTATCAAGCAAAGATTTCTGATTTAGAGGTGCAGATTACAAAGAAACAGTCTGAAATCGATGCAAAGCAAGAAGAAATTGATGCAAAACAGGCAGATATTGATGCAACACAGAAAGAGGTGGATGCATTAAAGGCAAAAGTGAAGTCGCGTATGATCAATGGGCAGTCGACCATGCGTATTTCAAAGTATACAGATATTTTGATGGGGGCTTCTACTTTTGAAGAGTTTATTCGCATAGCGAATGGTTTGAATTCTATTTCTCAGTATGATGAAAATACGTTGGATCAATTAGCAGAATTGATTAATAAATTAAATACAGAGAAACAAGAATTGGAAAATGCGAAGAATGAGCTTGTAGCCGCAAAAGAAGATTTGCAATATACACAAGATCAATTGGAAATCAGTAAACAAGCTGTACAAGTTATTATTGATGAACAAGAGAAGAGAGCTGCAGAATTGGAAGCACAAGGTGATCAAATTTCTTCAAATATTGATAATATTCGTAGTGCAATCAATAAGATCAATCTAGATGGCGTTGTTGCAGCAGAGGGTTGGACAAACCCAGTGCCAGGAGCTGTAAGAAGTGCAGGTACTTGGAATTATCCTGGAGGTGGAAAACATCTCGGCTATGATTTTGCGGCTGCTGCTGGTACAACGATTCGTGCTGTAGCTAATGGTGTAGTGATCAATAGTGCAGATGGATGCGCATATGGCGGACTTGGTAGTTCTTGCCATGGTGTTGGTGGTTCGAATGGCGGTGGTAATCAAGTGTATTTGCTTGTTGTTGTAGGAGATACATTGTACGCTGTGAAGTATCTGCATATGCAGCTTGGTTCACCGATTGCGACGGGTACAAAAGTAAGTGGTGGTGACTATGTTGGGAAAGTTGGAACGACAGGAAATTCTTCTGGTCCACATTGTCATGTAGAAATATTTAAAATTGGTGCAGCGTCTGATTTTTCGACATATGCAAAGAATTGGAATGGTGATTTGACTTTTGGCTGTGGATGGGCTGGAAGTTATGATGGCTATGGTAGAAGATGTGAAGCTGGATATGGTATACCTTGTAGAATACGTCCAGAGTCTGTTTTTGGGTAATTGTGGTATGATAGGGGAGCTTTTTAGCTCCCTTTTGTGAAGAGGTTTGTATGGAAGAAAAGAAAGAAAATGAAAACAAAGAAAACGAAGACAAAGAAGCGTTTAAAACGATTTCTTTGAAGCGATATGTTTGGCCAGATGAAGCTGCACTAAAAGAAGAAAAGAAAAAGAACAAGAAATTGAAGAAAGTACTTGTTGGCAGTGTTGTAGCTGCAGTTTTATTTGGTTGGTTTGGTGGATCAATTTTGCCATATGGTTTTACAAGTGGTCTTAGAAATATGATTCGTCGTGGCATGACGATGAGTTCTTCCAAGAAAATTCAGGAAACATTAGATATCATGGAAAATGATTGGTATTTTTCAAAAGATATCAATAATATTGATGATAGACTGACAGACCAGGCAGTGAGTGGTATTACAACAAACGCTGAAGATAAGCATACAGAATATATGAGTAAAGATGAAATGGAGTCTTTTACGCAGTCTATTAATCGAAATTATGTTGGTATTGGTGTGCAATATATTAACACGGATGGTACCGCAATCATCGAGAAAGTGTATAAAAATACACCTGCAGAAGAGGCTGGTGTTAAACCTGGAGATATTTTGTTTTCTGTAGATGGCGTAGAAATGTCTGGTAAGACATCTGATGAAATCAAAAAGGCTGTACAAGGTGAGGCTGGTAGTGTTGTAACGATTGGTTTTATTCGTAATGGCAAGCATATTGCATTAGATATCAAGCGTGCAGAAGTTTCTTCAACAGTGTATGGAGAAATGAAAGATGATAATATTGCGTATTTGCAATTGTATCAATTTGGATCTACTACACCAGACGAAGTGAAAAGTTACTTGGATGATTTCGAAAGTGCTTCAGGCTTGATCATTGATTTAAGAGATAATGGTGGTGGATACTTGGATTCTGTTTCTGGTGTGTCTTCTTGTTTCTTGCCTAAAGGTACAAAAGTTATGTCACAAGAATTTGCTAATGGTGATACAACTGAAACAGATACAAAAGAAGAGCAGTATTCTAAAATCAAAAATATTGTGATTCTTGTTAATGAAAATACAGCAAGTGCAGCGGAAGTATTGACACTTGCATTAAAGCAACAAAGAGACGATGTGAAAATCATTGGAACAACTACATATGGCAAAGGTACTGTACAAGTTAGTAAGACATTTGATGATGGTTCGGCAATCAAGTATACAACAAGTAAGTGGTTGTCTCCGGATGGAACTTGGGTCAATGGCGTTGGTATTACACCAGATGAAGAAGTTCGTTTGCACGATGTTTTTTATCAGAGTTTTACAAACATGGAAGATGAAGATTCATATACTGTAGATAGTGTATCTGCATCGATTTCTGATGCGCAACTTTGCTTAGACTATCTTGGATATAGTGTAGATAGAAATGATGGCTATTTTTCACAAGCTACCGCAGATGCTCTAAAACAATACAAAGAAGATCACAATCTTTCTTCCAATGAAACATTGGACAAAGAAACGTATGACAGTCTACGTTCTCAAGTGATTTTAGATTGGAATACAAGTAGTACACATGATCTACAGCTAAAACAAGCAGAGGAAGAGTTACATGGATGAAAAATTTGAACTTGTGTCTCCATTTCAACCAACTGGTGATCAGCCACATGCAATAGAAGAATTGTGCAAGCAGATTCAAGACGGAAAGAAAGAAATGGTTTTAGAAGGTGCTACAGGTACTGGTAAAACATTTACAATGGCAAATATTATTGCCAAAATGAATCGACCAACACTTGTTTTTTCACACAATAAAACATTGGCAGGACAATTGTATTCAGAATTCAAAGAATTATTTCCGCATAATCGTGTGGAATTCTTTGTATCAAATTTCGATTATTATCAACCAGAGGCGTATGTACCAAAAAATGATATGTATATCGAAAAAACGGCCGCAATCAATGAAGAATTAGATATGTTTCGTGAATCAACGCTGAATTCTCTATTAGAGAGAAGAGATACGATCGTCGTGGCGTCTGTTGCTTGTATCTATGCAGCAAGTGATCCTATTGAGTACAAAAATATGTTTATGACGATTCGTGTTGGAGAGACATATGATAGAAATACATTATTGAAGAAACTGATAGAATTACAATATACAAGAAATGATATGGAACAAAGTCGTGGTACGATCCGCGTGCGTGGAGATGTTTTAGAATTGACGCCATCTTATACAGATCAATTCAACATTCGTATTGAGATGTTTGGAGATGAAATTGATCGCATTACAGAAATTGATCCACTTACAGGTAAAACTATCAATGCCTATCAGTTCTATAATATTTTCCCAGCTTCAGGCTATGCAAGAAGTAAAGCTACGATGTTGCGTGCGTGTGATGCCATTGAAGCAGAACTAGAAGATCGTTTGAAGTATTTTAAAGATAATAATAAATTGTTAGAAGCAGAAAGATTGGAACAAAGAACAAGGTTTGATTTAGAAGCATTGCGTGAAAATGGGTATTGTTCAGGTATTGAAAACTATTCTATGCACATTGATGGCAGAAAACCTGGACAGCGTCCTTGGAATTTGTTTGATTATTTTCCGAAAGATTTTTTGATGTTTGTGGATGAGTCACATGTTTCTTTGCCTCAGATTCGTGGTATGTTCAATGGAGATCGACAGAGAAAGACAGTGCTTGTAGACTATGGGTTTCGTTTGCCGAGTGCTTTAGATAATCGTCCTATGACATTTGAAGAATTTGAAGGCATGACAAATCAAGTTGTATATTGTTCTGCAACACCAGGTGATTATGAGCTAGAAAAGGTAGATCACCATGTCACAGAGCAAATCATTCGTCCAACAGGTTTGTTAGATCCATTGATTACTGTGAAGCCAACAAAAGGACAAATTGACGATATTTCTGAGAGTTTGAGTGAAAGAATCAAGCGTGGAGAGCGAGTATTGATTACAACTTTGACGGTGCGTATGGCAGAAGACTTGACGGAATACTTGCAGGAAAGAGGGTTCCATATAGCATATTTGCATCATGAAACAAAAACACTTGAAAGAACACAAGTAATTCAAGACTTACGTGTTGGTAAAGTGGATGCCATTGTTGGTATCAACTTATTGCGAGAAGGTTTGGACATACCGGAAGTTTCGTTGGTTTGTATATTGGATGCCGATAAAGAAGGCTTCTTAAGATCACAACGCTCTTTGATTCAAACAATTGGTAGAGCTGCGCGTAATGAACATGGTGAAGTGTATATGTATGCAGATACGATTACAGAATCTATGCGTATTGCGATAGAAGAAACAGAGCGTAGAAGAAAGATCCAGGAAGCTTACAATACTGCACATGGTATTACACCACATACTGTAGTGAAGAAAGTAGATGAAGTGATTCGTGGCAAAGAGACAAAAGAGATGGCTGCGAAGTATATGTTGAAGAAACATAAGAGTGGTAAGCAGGAGAAGTCTAAATTGATAGAAAATATGCGTGCAGAGATGAAAGAAGCAGCTGCACATTTGGATTTTGAAAGGGCTGCAGAGTTGCGCGATATGATTTATGAATTGCAGTCAGAAGATTAGCGTGTGTAAAATAGTGTTAGTGAATAGAGGACAACACAATGATAGATTATGAAAAAATACAAGCAAAAGCTGCTTTAGATATGCGACCAAGTGGGATTCGAAAGTTTTTCGCATTAGCTTCGGAAATCCCAGACTGTATTTCACTTGGTGTAGGTGAACCGGATTTTCAAACGCCTTGGTCTATTCGTGAATCTGCAATTCATTCTTTGGAAATCGGTAGAACAAAGTACACATCAAATGCAGGATTACTTCCTTTAAGAACAGAAATTACAAATTTTATGGCTAGAAAATATGATTTGCATTATGATCCAGACCAAGTTTTAGTGACAGTTGGTGGTTCTGAAGCAATTGATTTAGCCATCCGCATGCTTGTTGAACCAGGGGATGAAGTTATTATTCCGGAACCTTGCTATGTTTCGTATGAACCTATTACGACTTTAACTGGTGGAGTGCCTGTACATATTCAGTGTACAGAAGAAAATCAATTTCGCATAACGCCAGGACAGATACGAAATGCTTTAACAGAAAAAACAAAATTACTAGTGCTTTCTTATCCGAATAATCCAACAGGTGCAGTTTTGCGGCATGAAGATCTTGTTGGAATCGCAGAAGTATTGAAAGATACAGATGTAATCGTGTTATCTGATGAAATATATGCAGAACTTGTATATGGAAATGAAAAATATGAGTCTATTGCTTCTATTGAAGGTATGAAAGAAAGAACGATCGTTGTTAATGGTTTTTCAAAGTCCTTTTCTATGACTGGTTGGAGACTAGGGTATGCGGTTGGTCCGCAAAAATTAATTGATACGATGACGAAAATTCATCAATCGTGTATCATGTGTTCTCCTACAACTTCTCAATATGCTGGTATCACAGCACTAAAAGAATGTGATGAAGATATCAAAAACATGCGTGAAGAATATGATTTTAGACGTAAGTATTGTGTGAGAAAATTGAATGAAATGGGGTTGCATACATTTGAGCCTCGTGGTGCGTTTTATGTTTTTCCGAATATTACAAGTAGTGGATTGAATAGTGATGAATTTTGTATGCAATTGTTAAAAAAGAAGAACGTAGCAATTGTTCCAGGTACGGCTTTTGGAAATAGTGGAGAAGGGTTTGCGAGAATATCGTATGCCTATTCCTTAGAACATTTACAGACGGCTTTAGGTAGAATTGAAGAATTCTTACATGAATTAAAGGGAGAAGAATAATGGATACAAATAAGTTGATAGATCTTTTGATAGATGATCCTCGAATAACAGTTACAAGTTTGGCAGATATTTTGAATGAAAGTGAAGAAAGTATCGATGGAGAAATCAAAAGACTTGAAAATGATAAAGTGATTTGTGGATATCATACAGTGATCAACTGGGATAAAGCAAACAAAGATCATGTAGATGCCATCATTGGTGTGCAAGCGTCTAGTGAACGCGGCTTTGGATATGACAAAATTGCTGAGAAAATTGCGCGTTTTCCAGAAGTTTCTTCTTTGTATTTAATGAGCGGAAACTATGAATTTTTTGTGAGCGTAAATGCAAAAACAATGCGTGAAGTAGCAGATTTTGTTGGTGAAAAGTTAGCGCCAATTGAAGGTGTTTCAGGTACGATGACAATGTTTGTGTTGAAAAAGTATAAAGTGCATGGTGTTGCATTGGATATGGAAAGTGAAGTTAAGGACGATCGACAAATCGTATCTGCATAATAACAGTATCTTTGTGATACTGTTTTTTTGGAGGGAGCATGAAAAAATATCTTATATTTGATTGGGGCGGAACATTTTTGAAATTCGCAGAAATGAATGAATTTGCTGACATTTTAGGGAAAGGAAAAGTAGAGACCCCAAAAAGAACGAGTGATAAACAATCCTTTTTTCAAAGTATTGATGCTATTGTAAGTCAATGCAATGACATACAAGGAATTGCAATTTCTTCGACAGGAGTTATTGATAGTGTACATGGAGTCGTACAAACAATTGGTGCTATGCCCTATTTAGATGGATGTCAAATATGTAAAGAAATGGAAGAAAGATACCATGTACCTATTTCTATTGAAAATGATGGAAAGTGT